>NZ_JBNPOJ010000009.1:0-63090 GCF_050315115.1 Peptoniphilus sp. SGI.035 | reverse complement strand
TTTAGAAAAAATATACTTCATAAATTTTTTCCATTATTATGATATAATTTACTTGAGTAAAGATTTTCTTTGGCGGATTATTTTAAGCATTAATATTTATTTCAATAATTTTAAGGAGAAAATATGACTAGAAAATTTTTGTTGGTTATATCTTTATTATGCTTAGCTTTTTTATTATTATTCCGAAACTCTAATATATTTAATCTGGAGAACAAATTGTCTAGTGAAGATATTTTATTGTCGAAGAATTTTAATAGTTTTGAAACTATTAAAATATATGAAAATAAGAAAACTAAATTTTTATCATACGCCATATATGATAGGCTTACTATGAAAGAAAAAATGTCTGGTTATCAAGGAAGTTGTCAACCTTTTTATAAAGAAAAAGGATTTTCTTTCTTAGAAATTCCTTTAAATAAAAACAATAAAGTAGTTTGTGGAAAATTTGATAATAGGATAAAAGATATAAAAATAAACGATAGCTATGACTGTACTCTTAATAAAGCAAATTCCTTTTGGTTTATTTTTTTAAATAAAACAGATTTAAAGAAAATAACAGCCCACTACTATAATCAAGAAAAATATGAAATTACTTATTAATATGTATTTTAAGATTAATAACTCCACTTTATTTTTATAAATAATTTCATTTTTACTATTTATATGTGCTTTAGAAAAATTTTTTTATCTGAGTAATATGATATTATTTTTTTAATAAGGAGTGTGTTTTATGTTTCCATATATTCAAAGGTTTAAAAATGGAGATATTTTTCTGAAATAATTTTATTTATAGTGCACTTAAAATTTTATTAGGAGAATTTTTATGAAAAATAATAAATCAAATAAACAATGTTTTTGCCAAGAAAATGATTATAATTATATTAAAATTGATAAAGTAGTTGATTTCAAATGATTAAAAAAAACAAAATAATTAAAATTGGATTTTTATGTTTCTATTACTTGTTATTTGTAAATAGTTTTGGATTATTATCTGAAAATTTTTCAATTTTTCCAAAGTGGAATTTATTAATTAATTATCTAGGCATTAGTTCAAAAGATTTAAGTTTATTTTACAATTTTAGATTTTCTATTTTTACTTTAATTCATATTTTAATTTTAATCACACAAATAATTTCTATAATTATTGGAGTACTTATTATTTGTGATATTTCTAAATTGTATAAATATTTTAAAGAATAGTTTTTTATGGCAAATTTTAAGAGGGAAGATTCACTTCTTTCCCTCTTATTTTTATAAATAATTTAATTATCTCATTAAAATTTATAGAGCATTTTTTATTTTTTCTGCCCTTTCAATTAATTTATCTTTTCCTAAAAGATATAAAATATTTTGCATTTCTGGTCCATGAACATTTCCAGAGATTGCTGCCCTAATTGGCATATAAAGTTTCTTGCCCTTTACTCCAGAATCCTTTTGCACTTCTTTCATAAGTCCCTTTGCAGTTTCCATGTCGATTTCATCATGAGATTCTACAATTTTTATAAAGGATTCAAGTAGTCCCTTTACATGATCTTGTGCTAACTCTTCTTTAGCTGAGTCTTCCGTAATTTCAATATCTCCAAATAAAAAGTCAATGTGTTCAGGAATGTCTTCTAATTTGTCTATTCCCTCTCTTACTGTGTCGATTAAAATTTTGTACCACTCAAAATTTTCTCTAATTTCTTCTTCAGATAAGAGTCCGGATTTTGTAACAAAGGGGATTGAAAGTTCAGAAAGTTTGTCTAAATCGTAGGACTTAATGTAATGTGAGTTAACCCAGTTTAATTTATCTGTGTCAAAAATTCCTCCGCTCTTTCCAACTCTTTCAAAGGAGAATTTTTCAATTAATTCATCCATTGTCATAATTTCTTCGCCATCTTCAGGAGACCAACCAACAAGCGCAAGGTAATTTACAATTCCTTCAGGTAGATATCCTCTTTTTCTAAAGTCTTCTACTGAAACGTCGCCCTGTCTTTTAGATAGTTTTTTTCTATCTTTATTTAAAACTGTTGGAAGGTGAACAAATTCTGGTGCATCCCAACCAAAACATTCATACATAAATACATGCTTTGGAGTTGATGGAAGCCATTCTTCCCCTCTTACAATATGAGTAATTCCCATGAGGTGATCATCAACTATTACAGCCAAGTGATAAGTTGGAAATCCGTCAGATTTCATCAAAACTTGATCATCAATTTCATCAGTATTTATTGTAACTTTGCCACGAACTGCATCGTGAAATGTAATGTCCCTGTTCTTAGGAAGTTTTAGTCTTATGACATATTCTTCACCTGCTGCAACTCTCTTTTTCGCTTCTTCAATAGGTATACTACGGCAAAGTCCATCGTATTTAGGTACTTTTCCCTTTATTCTCTGTTCTTCACGTAGGTTATCAAGTCTTTCCTTGGAGCAAAAACAATAATAAGCATAGCCCTTTTCAATTAATTCATCGACATATTTTTGATAAATTTCAAGTCTATTGGATTGAATATAAGGTCCACAGTCCCCAATATCTACTATTTCTCCATCTTTTACAAAGACACCTTCATCATGTGTAATGCCTGCCCATTCAAGAGAATCAATTAAATTTTCAATGGCACCTTCAACATATCTAGTTCTATCTGTATCTTCAATTCTCAAAACAAATTTGCCGCCATTTTTTTTTGCAAATAAATAATTGTATAATGCAGTCCTAAGTCCACCAATGTGTAAATAGCCTGTTGGTGATGGTGCAAATCTTACTTTAACATCTGACATTTTTTCATCCTTTCTATTTTGCTGTAATTTCTATAACTTGGTAATAAGCCCAATGATCTCTATTAAGATCTTTAAATGTGTTCTTTGAATATTTATCTAAGAAAGATTTATTTATCTTTCTGTCTAAAACTTTGTTAAAAATTGTAGCAGCTTCTGCCCTTGTTATTTTATCATTTGGTTTAAATTCATTTTTTGATTTTCCAACCATTATGCCATGACTTGATAGAGTATTTATAGCTTTACTTGCCCAGAAACCTTCCTTTACATCTTTAAAGGATATTGGATTATTTCCTTCTTCTAATTTCAAATAATTTGCCATCATACTTGCAAATTGTGCTCTAGTCATTGCCTCCTTTGGTCTAAAAGTTCCGTCAGAATATCCAGAAATTAAACCTTCCTTTTCAACAAAAACTATATTGTCGTAATACCATGTGCCTTCTTCTACATCTTTAAAAGAACTTGTGTCATTGGCAATTGCCTTGTCGTCAATTATTCTTTTTAAAACTGAAGCAGCCTCAGCTCTTGTTATTTTTTCGTTAGGGGCAAATTTATCCTTAGAGATACCTGCCATATAGGGAAGTCTAATAACCTCGATTGATTTTTGCAACTCTTCTAAAGATTTATTGATTTCTTCTGTAGAAACTTCACTTTTTACAACTACATATTCAGCTGATGCAATTGCCGCACGAATTCTCTTTTCATTTTGATTGCTTGCCTTTGCAGTGGAAAGATTTTTTGCAAAATCTACATAGTCAGTTAATTTTTCAAGAGTTTTTATTGTACTATATAAATCTTTTTCTTCATTATTTTCAGTTACAAGCTCGGTCGATTTTTTAGACTCAACTTTAGGCTTAACGATGTAATCCAAGCTTGCTTCTTTATCCTTAGTTTCGGCAACTATTCTAATTAAAGAACCCTCTTTTAAATCTAAATTTTCTACTTTGAAATTGCCCTTCTCATCAGAATTAACATTGGCAACAACTTTTTTGTCTATGGCAACTCTAACACTTGCATTTTTTTCAGTATTTCCAACAATTTCGCTTGAATCTTGATATACATCCTTTATTGAAAGAGTTCCATTTTGCGTCTTTGTTGACGACTCTAAATTTTTTTGATCGCTCTTAGTTTCTCCACCCTTGTCCACATAACTTAGAACAAAGGAATTTTTTAAATTTGAACTTGATCCTATATCCTTTTTTATCTTTGTTATAATTTCAAGATTTAACTTGTATCCTTTTATAACTGATAGGTCATTTGCATTTATAGTTACAATATTTTGATTTTTCCCTTTTATAGAGGTTTCTCTAATATCCAGTTTACCTTTGGACTCTGCTTCATCTAAAAGTTTTGTACTTTTAACTTCAATTGCACTGTCAAATAAAAGTGTAACAGAGAAGGAAGAATATTTTTCCTTATAATTTTTTGGCAAATTAACAATTAAATTATACTTAAAAGTATCTCCACTCTTCGCCTCTGAAACTGCAGGTTGCTCTAATACAACTTGAATATCTTCAGCTGCAAAAACATTTACAAAAAGTATAAAGGTCATAACTATGTATAAAAGCATTTTTTTCATAAAAAATCCCCCTTAATATATTTATTATATCAGTTTATTTAAAATAACTACAAATATTTTAACATAAATAGATAAATTATAAGATATTTATTATTGCAATATAGTTTATTAATGCTTGAATTTAATTATTTATGTGTAGATTTATGATGAAATAACACTAGATAATATAAAAAGCTAAGGATTTTCCTTGGCTCTTAATATATTATATAAACTTGTCTTTAAGTTCTTTTCTTTACACCTAAAAAATACCTTAAAATATTTTATCAAATAAAAAAGACTTTAGCATCTAAAACGCTAAAGTCCCTTACTTTATTAAAATGGCAAAATTGGTCTTAAATATCTTAGAGTAAATATAATTGCCAAGATATACATTACAGGTGATACTTCTTTTCCACGACCTGTTGCTACTTTTAAAATTACGTAAGAAATCATTCCAACAGAAATTCCTTCTGCAATTGAGTAAGCAAAGGGCATTGTAACCATTGTTAAAAATGCTGGCACAGATTCTGTGAAATCATCTAATTTTATTTGATTAATTGGGCTAATCATAAAAAGTCCAACCATTACAAGAGCTGCAGATGTTGCTTGTGCTGGCACAATTGAAAAGATTGGAAATAAAAATAGCGATAATAGGAAAAAGAAAGCACATGATAGAGATGTAAGTCCAGTTCTACCACCGTCTGCTACTCCTGATGCAGATTCAACAAAAGTTGTAACTGTACTTGTTCCAAGAAGTGCTCCCACAACTGTACCTATGGCATCAGATAAAAGGGCACGACCAACTCCTGGCAAATTTCCTTCTTCGTCTATTAATCCTGCTTTTGTCGCAACTCCAGTTAAAGTACCCACAGTATCAAATAAGTCTACGAATAAAAATGTAAACATTACAGAGAACATATCAAAAGTAAATAAATCTCCCCAGTGAAGTTTAAAGGCAACGCTTGATATTGATGGTGGAAGTGAAAATAGTAATCCATCAGGAAGATGAGTAACTCCTAAAATAAGTGCAAGAATTGTTCCTGTTACTATTCCATATAAAAGTGCTCCCTTGACATTTTTAGCTGTCAAAAATGCCATAACCATTAAGGAAACTATAAATACAACTGAAGGTCTTGTTGCAATTTCTCCAAGTGAAATTAATGTTGCATCGTTATTTACAATCATTCCCGAAGATATTAGTCCAACTAAAGTTATAAAAAGTCCTATACCAACTGACACTGCATTTTTTAATGACATGGGTATTGATGTAAATATTGCTTCACGAATATTAAATAAACTCATAATTATGAAAATAACACCTTCCAAAAATACCGCAGTAAGTGCGTAGGACCAATCGTGACCCATGCTTAAAACTACTGTATAAGTGAAGAAAGCATTAAGCCCCATTCCTGCTGAAAGTGCAAAGGGCAAGTTTGCAAATAATCCCATAAAGAGCATTGCAATAATTGACGATAAAATAGTCGCAGTGAAAACTCCACCCTTGTCCATTCCAGTTTCTGATAACATATTTGGATTTACAACTAATATATATGACATTGTCATAAAAGTTGTAAGTCCTGCCAAAAACTCTGTCTTGGCATTTGTCTTTCTCTCAGTAAGAGAAAAAGTCTTTTCTAAAAAACTTGAATTTGTTTCCATTTTTCTTTTTCCTCCTTAATAAATTCAGTTTTTATTCTATCACAAATTAGATTAAATGGCACAAAGATGGTAAACTTTTTATTTTATAAATTTTGAAATTAAAAAGGACTCTTGAAATCAAAAGTCCTTTGAGTCTATTAATATTTAAAAATCTTTTTTCTCCGCTATTATTCTAGCTGCGGCATAAATTATTATAATGAAAATAATTAAAGATAAGGATAAGACTAAGTTGCTGCTTCCTTTAATTATTCCAATAAAAAATCCTGTTGGATTTTTTCCAAACTTATCTAATATAGGAAGAAGCGCAGGCGATGATGTAAACATTGTTCCCACACCACTTGTTTGCCCAAAGTAAAGATAGATTGGAATACTTATAAGGTAATAGGCCATTAAAAATAGCACAATAAAAAATCCTAGGTTAAAGTCCATGCCATTTATTTCAACCTCTTGCATGATGTAAAAAACTAATATTGAATCTATTATAAAAATAATAAGAACCTTTAGAAATTTTACATTTATTAGGTCTCTCCTTGATGCACCAAGTGTCAAAAGGTAAGGCTTGCTCTTGTCCAATATCATTCCTTCGCTGGATATTATATATAGGACATAGTGAATTAGGAGGGCTGACATAAATAATACTGCAAAGGCTTTGTCTGCAAAGAAAGAAAATTCCTCTGAGAAAAGTCCAAGACTTTTTAAAGCAAAAATTATTCCTATAAATATGAAATAAACAATAATAAACTTTTTTCTAATTTTAAAATCATTTAATAAAAGTATTTTCATATTATTTGCCCCTCTCTAATGTTTTTTGTTGAGTATTTATAATCTGCCCATAGGGATAAGACGAAAATTATTACAGAAGCAATTATAAATATTGATTTGTAATCTATTAAATAATCATAATAAGCTCCGTATCCCATTGCGGTAGCTATGCCAAATCCTATTACTAATAGGCCGTAAAATAAAATCACAATTCCTTTTTGGAGTTTTGCGTATAAAATATGACTTAAACTTAGACTCAAAAAGTCTAAAGCAATAAATATATTTAGGTATATATTTAAAATTGATACTTTGACTTCTTGATTGCTAATAATTAATCCAACCCAAAAAATAATAGAGGTAATAGAAAATATTACAAAATTTTTTATTATTTTAGCGATAGAATAGTCTTCTATGGAAACTGGCATAGTAATAAATTTTTCAAAATCATTAAATTTATCCCCAAAGATAATTTGAGTTCTCATGATAAATATCATAGTAAATGCCCACTGAACGAAAATTCTATTAGAAATTTCTCCAGTAGTAAATAAACTTATGGCAAGTATGACTCCAATAAATATTGTAAATGGGATTGCAATTTTCTTTACCAGTTTAAAATCATTATATAAAACTGCTTTCATTTTGCACCTCTTGACAAAAATATCATTATGTCCTCTACATTTACTTTGTCAACAACCTCATTAGGATAAAATTCTTTAAAGACTTCTACATTTTTAATCAAAGCTTCTGTGGAATATTTATTTTTTCTCAATTTCAAAATAAAATCGCCATATTTCTCTAAATTTTCTTCAGAAGTTTTTAAAATTCCATATTTTTCTATAAGAGCATCCTTCTCATCGTATAGAATAATTTTTCCATCGTGAATATAAATTATATAGTCTGCAATTTTTTCAATGTCAGATAAAATGTGTGAAGAAAATAATATTGTCTTATTGCCATCACGCATATAGTTAAATAAAAACTCAATTATCTCGTCACGAATAACTGGGTCAAGACCAGATGTTGGTTCATCAAGAATCAAAAGTTCTGGATTGTGGCAAATTGCAGAAATTATTTTTAATTTCATTAAATTTCCTGTGGAAAGTTCCTTTAATTTTTTGTCCCTTGGCATCTTAAATTTATCTGCAAGCTCATAAAAAAGTTTTTCGTCAAAATTTTTGTAGGCAACTTTTAATATGTCAACTACATCTTTAACTTTAAAACTTTCGTTAAAAAAGGAATTTGACAAAACTACTCCAATTCTTTCAAAAGATTCTTTATGAATTTTTTCGCCAAAAACTTTTATATCGCCACCATATTTATATAAATCTAAAATACATTTTAAAAGAGTTGTCTTACCTGCACCATTTTCGCCAATAAGTCCAATAACTGCACCCTCTGGTATGTCTAAACTGTCAATATCTAGTTCAAAATCCTTAAAATCTTTTTTTAAATTCTTTATTTCTATACTTTTCATAATCAGTCCACCTCGTCTAAGGTCTTTAAAATTTCTTGTAACTCATCTAAACTTATTCCTGCAGCTTTCGCAACAGTCATAGCATCAGTAAAATGTTTTTCAATTTCAGCCATAGCATTTTCTCTAACAACTTCTTCATTTAATTTTTTAACAAAGGAGCCCTTACCTGGCATAGAATAAATATAGCCTTCTTGCTCCAAGTCGTTATAAGCACGTTTTGTAGTTATAACAGAAACCTTTAAATCGCTGGCAAGAGTTCTCATACCAGGAAGCGGTTCATCAGCGTATAAATCTCCTGATACAATTTGAGCCTTGATTTGATTTTTTATTTGTTCATAAATTGGAAGACCACTGTCATTTGAAATAATTATTTTCATATCATCACCAAAATTCTTAATATATACTGTATATATTTTATATTTACAGTATATATCCTATAAATGCCTTTGTCAATAAAAATTGCAAAAAAATAACTGCCCATAAGGACAGTTTTAAAACTAAATTAAATATAAAAATCCCATATACAATGCCGTTCCTAGTGCAATGGACAAAAAAAAGTTTTTAATAAATTTGAAACTTAAAATTATCACTGCAAAGGATGTTGCAACAGGTATTACTTCTGTAGGGTTTAAAAAATTAACTTTTCTAATACAAAATACGAGGAGAAGCCCCATTAATGAGTAGGGAAGTTTTTCTCCAAGATATTCAATAAAAGTTGTTAGTTTTCTCTTTCTAAAAATTATTCCAGGAAGAAATCTCGCCATCGCAGTTATTAAACCTGCGATAAAAATATATTTAAGCATTTATATTTCCTCCCCTTTTTTCTTAAAGTCGATGTATAAAAAGATTAAGATTATAATCATCGCTGGAAGAATAAAATTTTCTCCAAAGATAATTAATGAAAACCCCGAAGCCACAACTCCAATAATAGCAGGAAAGTGGTCAGTCGTTTGATTCCACTGGCTTAAATAGATTACTAAAAATAAAGCCGTAAGTATAAAATCTATTCCTAAAATTTCTGTCTTTACAAAATTTCCAAGAATTCCGCCAAGTGTCGTAGCCAAAAACCAGTATGCTTGAAGTAAAATTATTATGGAAAAATAAAAATCTTCTTCTTTCATATCATCGGGCACAGGAACGCCCATTATCATTGAATAAGCTTCATCACAAAGGGCATAATTTGAATAAATTCTCTTGCCTTCACTCATGTCTCTAAACTTTGTAAGACAAGTAAGTGCATAAAAGAAATGTCTAATATTCATCATTGCAACAATTAAAACAAAAGAAAGTAAATTCATGCCAGCATACATTGCCTCAACTACAACAAATTGAATTGATCCTGAGAAAATCACAACTGAAGTAAGTGGAGCAACCCATGGTGCATATCCCTTTGATGAAGTGAATATCCCAAAAGAAATTCCTATAAATAAAAAAGAAATAAATATTGGAATAGTATAGGGAAAGGTCTTTTTTAAATTTTTAATCATCTTTTCACCCCTTAAAGTTTTTTAGAATTATAACATAAATAAAGGAATTTATGCATAAAAACCCTCGAAATTAATCGTGGCTTTCTAAATTTATTTATTTTCTTCAAAGGTTCCAAATACTATTGGCAATTTATCTCTTAACATAATCCTACCCTTTGCAATTACTGTATCAATATCTAATGTTTCTTCGTCAAGCAAATTAATGTCAGCATCAAATCCTTTGTTTATCTTTCCCTTATTAGTTAATGATAAAATTCTTGCAGGATTTGATGTTACTCCTCGAAGTGCAATTTCAAGTGGTATATCTTCTTTAAATACACATTCTTTTATTGCTTCTAAAAGACAGCTTGATTTTCCCATGCCAAGTCCAATATATTCATTTTTCTCGTTAAACATTGGAAAGCTTCCCTGTCCATCAGATGTAAATGTGAAATTATCTAGGGATATATTTTCTTCTATTATTCTTTTAATTGCCTTTGATATTCTAACTTCTCCATACTCTCTTTCCCACAAATCGGGGTCATCCGCTCCAGTAAAGTCACAATATCCACCGCGTTTCATGTACTTTATACTTTCTTCAAAAAGCTCCTTATTTCTACCACAATGTGTTGGCAAAAATTGTGTAATTGGAAGTTCAGTTTCATCTACTGCTCTGTTTAAATAATCTAAGTTTTTCTTTCCATCACCCATGTGGATATTTATTATTCCAGCTTTTCCTGAAAGCATGCCAGCCACTCTCACATTTGCAGCAAGTCTAATAAATTCTTCGAAGGTTGGTTGTGATGATCTATGATCTGAAAGTGCAATTTCTCCTGCTCCTATTATCTTATCAATTGACATTATATCCTTCATAATATCTCCTGTTAAAGTTGGAGTAGGCACTTGATAGGAACCAGTATAAATATATGATGTTATTCCTTCTTCTTCAAGTCCACGTGCTTTTGCAAGTAGTGACTCTATATCTCTACATACTCCATCTGTTCCAAGTGTTCCAACAACTGTTGTAACACCTGCTGTAGTTAAAGTTGTAAGATTTATTTCAGGAGTTCTTGTCTTAAAACCTCCTTCGCCTCCACCACCTAAAATGTGAACGTGACAGTCAATAAATCCTGGAGTTAAAATTTTGCCCTCTCCCTTTATTTCTTCAACCTCCATTGAGGAAATGTTTATATCAATTTTATCTTCTACTGAAGCAATCTTATCTCCAAGTATTAACACATCTTTTTTGCCAATGTTTTTTGGAGTATAAACTTTTACATTTCTAATTATTTTTATCATATTCCACTTCCTATTGAAAATTAATTGCTACGGCAATAATAAGTATTACTGAGCCTATAATAAAGAAGAAGGTTTGCATTTTTATTTGAAATTTTGCCCATTTAGACCAATCAATTCCTGCAACACCTAGTACTCCAATTAAACTTGCAGATACTGGGGTAAAGGCGTCCATAAATCCTGCACCCATTTGATAAGCAAGTACTGCAATTTGTCTAGAAAGTCCAACAAGGTCTGCAAGTGGAGCCATTATTGGCATTGTAAGAGCAGCTTGTCCAGAATTTGATGTTACTACTAAGTTAAATAGTGATTGGAATAAATACATTCCTATGGCAGCTAAAGTCTTAGGTACACCTGAAAAGGCATTGCCCACAGAATAAAGTATTGTATTTAATGCTGAAAAACTATTTGCATCACTGCCGCCTAGTACAATTAATATTCCTTTTGCCATACCAACTACAACTGCTGTGCCTGCAAGGTCAGCTGCTCCTGATTGAAAACTTGAAGCCATATCATTAATTGTCATGTTGTTTAGCTTAAATATAACTGCTGTTATACCTCCAACAAGACCCATTACGAAGAATTGAGATGCTATTTCTGGAATATAGTAACTCTTTTTCATAACTCCCCAAACAATCCAAATTAAAACTGCAAGCATTTCTAATAATATAATCTTGTGACCAAGTTTAAATTCTTTTGCAGATGTATCTTCTTGTAATTTTAGTCTAAATTTATTGTCATTTTCATAAGTTACAGATTTTCTAGGATCTTTGTAAATTTTTTGTGCATATAACATTGTATAAGCTGCACCAAGTCCTGTAACTACTACCCAACATATAAGTCTAAATCCAGCCCCTGAAAGTACAGGAATACCTGCAATACCTTGTGCAATTGCAACTGAGAATGGACTCATCCATGAAACTGCATTTCCAAGTTGAGATGCAACAAAGGTAACTGTTACAGCGACAATTGAATCGTAACCAAGGGCTATTACAAAGGGAACCATGACCATAGAAAATGGTATAACTTCTTCACTCATTCCAAATGTAGCTCCACCAAGTGAGAATAAATAAAATAAAATGGGAATTGCAAATTTTTCAAGTCCCTTTGTCTTGTCTATTACTGCATAAATACCAGCATCAATTGCTCCAGTATTCATTATAATTCCAAAGGCTCCCCCAACAACAAGTAGTAAAGCAATTATACCAACTGCTGATCCATACTTGTCACCTGATACTAAACCTTCAAATAAAAAGTTTAGAAAACCAAAACCATTGAAGTCCTCTGTACCCCATACAGTTGCAGTTTTATTTAATTTAACTGAAGTGTCATAGAAATCTTCTCCATAAATTTCATATAAAGTATCATCTGTTAATCCAACTTCAGCTAAGCTTTCTACCGTCCAAGAATCTGCTGGCTCTTTTAAAAGTAGAGCAAAACCATCTTCGTCAATTTCATGTTCTTCTAGCGCTTCTTTATCTTCAAATAACTTACTTAAATTTTCAGATAAAAATTTTTTGTCTAGTGGATGCATGTACCTAAATGTTTCAGTTTGCAATACAGTTCTTGAACTAATTTCTCCATTTGCATTTTCATATTCAACTTCATGAGTTGAAAACTTACCAGCAGGAATTAAAAAGGTAAGAATCCAAGATAAAACTACCACGAAAAATATAATCGCATATGTATGTGGAGTTTTAAACTTTGTCAAATCTCTCTTTTTCATAATTATATCTCCTTTCATAATTCAATAATTAACCCCTAAATTTATTATACATTTTTTCTATGCTAAAACTATTTTAATTTATTTTAATTATTATTTAGGTAAAAAAACTAAAAATTAGTCTTCTTTTATGTTTTCAAATACCGATTTCTCCCAAAGGCTTTCATCTTTAACGTGATTAAAAAATATAAAGATTCCAAAAAATATAATTGAACTTATACTTGTAAATAAAAATCCTTTTAAATCATAATGTTGACCAGAAAAAATATCCTTGGAAATATCTGTAATAAATAATAATGCCAAATTGTTGTTTAAGTAGTGTATCATAACAGGAGCCCAAATAGATTTTGTTTTATTATAAGCATAAGTTAAAAATATTCCAAAAAATGTACAAAATACAATTTGCCCAAGTATTGAATAAATCTGTGATGCTAACTGACCATCGGAATAGTAGAAAAGATTAAGTGGTAAATGCCATATCCCCCAAATAAAGCCCGTAATCAGAATAGATTTTTTATATCCATAAATTTCCTTTAGCCTTGGTGCTAAATATGCTCTCCAACCATATTCTTCGCCTATAAAAGGCACGATATTTAAAAAAGAAAAAATAAAAATTGAAACAAGAATTTTTACACTATTAATATTTAAGATTTTTATTATCTCTCTTGTTTCTCCCTGTAATATACCTCCCAAAAATAATCTTAGAAAATAAATAATTATAAAAACTAGACAAATTAACAATGTTGTTTTCTTATTTGGATTGTCTAAACATAATTTTCTTTTAAGATTTTTATCCATAGTTGAAATACATATAATCATTGGAATCGCAGATATCAAGATTATAAAATCTGAAAAGCTTGTATTAAAATTAGAAGAAAAAATATTTATTATTGAAAATGCAAATAAAATAAGACTTGTAATTATATAAATTTTAATTACACTATTCTTCAAAATACTCTTATCCTCACTGTACAATAAGGCTACTACACCAAGAAATGGCATAAACATTTGAAATAGAGGATAAATATTTGTATTTATATTGTTTAATTTGCAGTAATAAATTGCAAATCCCATTATGTATGGAAGAATAAATGAAACTCCAATATAAATTTTTAAATCTTTTTTCATAAATTTCTCAAACTCCTTTTATCTAAAGTGTATATATTTTATATCTACACTTTAACCTCGTGTATTTATTTTGTCAAGATATTTAAAATTTTCAATAAAAAAGGCTAAAAATTTTTAAACATTATAAAAATTCTATTTACAGATTTTAAAATAAAAATGCCGACAAAATTTTAAGTTGACCTCTTAAATTTCAATGTCGGCTTTTCATTATATATTTTATTTAATAATAAATTATTTATTTTTCCTAAATCTTACTTTCTTTTGGATTTCTCCTGCTAAAAGTGGTATTACTGCTGAGCCAAGCACTACTGCAATTTCTCTTGGTCCTAAATCCATTAGTCCAAAGGCATCGTTTAACACTGGCACATAGATTACTACTAGCATCAATAAGAAAGAAAATGCTGTTGCCATTACTAATTTTTTATTTGTGAATACTCCAATTTCAAAAACAGTCTTGTCTATTGATCTTGCCGTATAGGATCTAAGAAGTTCACAAATTATTAGTGATGAAAATGCCATTGTCCTTGCGTGGTGAAGTCCTTCACCTAATCCATACCATTTTAAGCCAATAAAATATGCAAGAAGTGTTGCAACTGTTATTGCAATAGATTGAATTGCAACTGTTATTTTTATTTCTGTGTCTAGGATTGGTTCGTCAGGGTCGCGCGGTTTTTCCTTCATTATGTCAGCTTCTCCTCTTTCAACTCCAAGAGCTAAGGCTGGAAAAGAATCTGTTACAAGATTAAGCCAAAGAAGTTGAATTGGAATAAGCGGCACTGGCAAGTTCATCAATATAGAAATTAAAACTATTAACACTTCTCCCATGTTGCATGAAAGTAAATATGCCACAAATTTTTTTATATTAGAATAAATAATTCGTCCTTCTTCAACTGCATTTACAATAGTTGCAAAGTTGTCATCTGTCAAAATTACTTCCGCTGTGTTTTTAGCGACATCTGTCCCTGTAATTCCCATTGCAATGCCAATGTCTGCCTTTTTAATTGCTGGTGCGTCATTTACACCATCGCCTGTCATAGCTGCTATATGTCCATTTTGTTTCAAGGCGGTTACTATTTGAACTTTGTTTTCTGGAGAAACTCTCGTAAAGACAGATTTTTTCTTTACTATTTCTCGAAGTTCTGCTTCAGACATTTCATTTAATTCTCTACCCATTATTGCTTCATCATCTGATTTTACAATACCAAGGTCCTTTGCAATTGCAAGACCTGTTTCAAGATAATCGCCTGTGATCATAATTGGTCTTATACCTGCGCTTCTACATTCTTTTATTGCATCCTTAACTTCTGGTCTTGATGGGTCAATCATTCCAGTAAGTCCAACGAAGACCATATCCTTTTCAACAACTTCAGATGTAAGTTCACTTGGAAGAGTTTTGTGTTTTCTATAAGCATAACCTAAACATCTAAGAGCGGATCTTGCAAATTCTGAATTTTTATCTAAAACTTCTTTTTTAAGTTTATCGTCTAGTTCAACTTCTTCTCCGCCAATTAAAATTTTACTACATCTATCTAATACTACATCAGGTGCACCCTTTGTAAAAGATGTGATTTCGTCAAAAATTTTGTCATGAAAAGTTGTCATCATCTTTCTATCTGAATCAAAGGGAATTTCTTCCAGCCTATCAAATTTTTTATAAAGATTTTCTAATCCATTTCCTGCTTTTTCTGCAAAAGTAAGGAGCGCCCCTTCAGTTGGATCTCCTGTAATGGATGCTTCGCTGCCCTTCACCTTTAATTTTGCATCATTAGTAAGAGCTGCAATTGATGATAAAATTTTTAAGTTTTCATCATCTTCTATTGTAACTACCTCTTCTTTTTTAGTTACATCTCCTTCTGGTACATAGCCAGTTCCTGAAACATCATAAACATTTCCGTCGGTAAAAACTTTTACAACTGTCATTTCATTTTGCGTTAGAGTACCAGTTTTGTCGGAACAAATTACTGTAGTTGTTCCAAGAGTTTCAACTGCCAAAAGTTTTTTGACAATGGCATTTTTTTCTGCCATCTTGCCCATGCCAATTGAAAGTACAATTGTTACTATGGCAGGTAAGCCTTCAGGCACGGCTGCAACTGCAAGTGAAATTGCTGTCATAAACATATCTAGTGGATCATGTTTATATAAAAGTCCAACAGCCATTACAACTGCACAGATTACTATTACCAAAATGCCAAGAGTTTTTGAAAGTTTTGCAAGTTTTCTTTGCAAGGGTGTTTGTTCTTCTCCTACCGTTGCAATTGAAGTTGCAATCTTGCCAATCTCTGTATTGTGTCCAGTTTCAATAACTACTCCCATTCCTCTACCGTAAGTTACAATTGTTGAAGAATAAGCTAAGTTTTCTCTATCTCCAATTTCCATTTTTCCACTATATATTGCGTCATAGTGTTTCTCCACAGCAACAGATTCTCCAGTAAGTGATGATTCGTCGACTTTTAAATTTGATGATTCTATAAGCCTTAAATCTGCTGGAACAATATCTCCTGTTTCAAGGACAATAATATCTCCTGGAACTAATTTATTTGAATCAACTTCTTCATGTTCGCCATCTCTTATTACCTTTGCCTTTGGCGAAGACATCTTTTGTAGTGCTTCAATGGCTTCTTCTGCTTTTCCCTCTTGATAAATTGAAAGAAAGGCATTTACAATTACAATTGCAATGATAATTCCAGCATCAAGGGCTTCTCCTACAAAAACAGATACAATTGCTGCTGCAATTAAAATAATTATCATTGGGTCTAGGATTTGCTCCTTTAGCTTTTCTCCAAAGGATTTTTTCTTTTCTGCCTCAAGTGCATTTTCTCCATACTCTTGCAATCTGTTTTCAGCTTCTTCATGAGATAGTCCCTTCTCTTTTGTTGTCGAGAGATTTTTCAAGGTCTCATCTGGCGACTTATTATACCAATTTTTTTCCATAATTCCTCCTTATAATTTCATATAAAATAAAAAAAGAGACCGATTGTTACATCGGTCTCACATACTTAATACTAAGCTTTCCAGCCGGGCAATGCCGTAATGACGACTGAAAATTTAAAAGTTACTCCCCTAAGTGAATAAATTATATCAAATTATTTTGCCTAAAACAATCTAAGTTAATATTACCCAA
This sequence comes from Peptoniphilus sp. SGI.035, assembly GCF_050315115.1. Classification (NCBI taxonomy): domain Bacteria; kingdom Bacillati; phylum Bacillota; class Tissierellia; order Tissierellales; family Peptoniphilaceae; genus Peptoniphilus; species Peptoniphilus sp. SGI.035. The sequence goes on along the minus strand of NZ_JBNPOJ010000009.1, from coordinate 46,149 downwards.
AAATATTCTCTTAAATTATTTTTTTGGAACAATCTTTTCCTTTCCGCCCATATACATTTGAAGTGGTTTTGGAATTTTTACACTGCCATCTTCTTGTAGAAGATTTTCTAAGAAGGCAATTAACATTCTTGGCGGTGCAACAACTGTGTTGTTCAAAGTATGTGCAAGATATGTTCCATTTTTACCACGAAGTTTAATATTAAGTCTTCTTGCTTGTGCATCTCCAAGATTTGAACAAGATCCAACTTCAAAGTATTTATTTTGTCTTGGAGAGAAGGCTTCAACGTCAAGAGATTTTACCTTTAAATCTGCCAAGTCGCCAGAACAACATTCAAGAGTTCTTACAGGAATTTCTAATGAGCGGAAGAAGTCCACTGTATTTTGCCATAATTTTACAAACCAATCCTTTGAATCTTCGGGCTTGCAAATTACAACCATCTCTTGCTTTTCAAATTGGTGAATTCTATAAACTCCTCTTTCTTCTATTCCATGAGCTCCAACTTCTTTTCTAAAACATGGAGAATAAGAAGTTAATGCAAGTGGCATATCTTCTTCTGGAGTAATTGTATTAATAAATTTACCAATCATTGAGTGTTCTGATGTACCAATTAGATAAAGGTCTTCTCCTTCAATCTTATACATCATATTTTCCATTTCAGCAAAACTCATTACACCAGTAACAACATCTGAACGAATCATAAATGGTGGAATGTGATATTCAAATCCACGATCAATCATAAAATCTCTTGCATAGGATAAAATTGCAGAGTGAAGTCTTGCAATATCGCCCTTTAAATAATAAAATCCTGCTCCTGATGTATTTCTAGCTGACTCTAAATCAATTCCATCAAAGGTTTCCATGATATCAACATGATAGGGTACTTCGTAATCCGGTATAACTGGTTCACCAAATCTTTCGATTTCCACATTTTCACTGTCGTCTTTTCCTATTGGCACTGAATCATCAATCATTTGTGGAATAATTTGCATCCTTTTTTTAAGTTCTTCGCCAAGATCTCTTTCGACTGCTTCTAATTCTGTGATTTCCTCATTTATTTCAGCAACTCTTTTTTTAGCTTCTTCGGCTTTATCCTTTTCACCCTTTTGTATAAAGCTTCCTATTTCTTTTGAAGTTTGATTTTTTTCTGCACGAAGATTATCTCCCTTAGTTTTTGCTTCTCTAAGTTCTTCGTCGATTTTTATAACTTCATCAACTAGTGGAAGTTTCTCATCTTGGAATTTCTTTTTGATGTTTTCCTTAACTGCTTCTGGGTTTTCTCTTACAAATTTAATGTCTAACATAAATCCTCCCTTAAAATAAAAAAAGCCCCTCAATCCCTAAAGGGACGAGAGACCCGCGTTGCCACCCTAATTAACCAAATGGTTCACTTAAAAATTCATAGACTATGAGGTGGATTCATTTTAAATGTTTACAGATTTGCACCAACCACCTGCTCTCTAAAAAACTTTTTAAAATTACTATTCTCAATTATCGCCTTTTTTAGTTTTTAATATTATACCACAAGAAAAAATAAGTTCAAGTCTTTAGCGTGTAAAGTAAAGTCAACTAATTAAATAATACTATGTTAAAAGATTATAAATCAAAATATTTCTTTGTTAATAAAAATAATCGTTGATATTTTGAACCTAGTTATAAATCCTAACATTTACAATATCTTACAACCTTGTAAAATTAAATATTTAAAACAACTAATTATCATAAAAAGTTATAGTAAGATTAAAACATTTCCATTGTCATATATGTAATTTTTAGTTCATCTATTGTTTTTTATATATTTTATTAAGGCAATTATTGCCAATATTATAAGAGCAAAAATTGCAACAAAAAATCCAAAACCTATTATTAAACTTATTATAGATTTAGACACACAAGCCATAATAATCCTCCTTTATTGCATTATATCATAGAATAATCTTTCAATTTCTTACAAATTATTATTTAAGATAAAATTTTTTCTTTTTGTTATAATATGCTAGAGGTGATGAAATGAGAAAGTTTTTACTTTCACAAGGCGTTTCAGAAGATCTACTCAATGGAGTAGATGAATTTATAGAAAAACATGAATTAAATGAAGAATATAGATATAGAATTCCAAAAATTAAATATAAATACTATGGCAAAAAAACTTGGGAGAAGGCAATCGCAGCAATTTTATCTGGCGATAACATCCTTTTATCTGGACCAAAGGCAACGGGCAAAAATGTTTTAGCAGAAAATCTTGCCTATCTTTTTAAGAGACCTCTTTGGACGATTTCTCTAAACATTGCATCAGACCCTTCAAGTCTTATTGGTTCTGATACTTTTAAAAATAATGAAGTTATCCTAAAAAAAGGACCAGTCTACGAAGCTGCAGAACAAGGTGGCTTTGCAGTATTTGACGAAATAAATATGGCAAAAAACGAAGCACTCTCTGTTGTGCATTCAACTCTTGATTACAGAAGAGTTATCGATGTTTCTGGTTATGGCAGACTAAATTTAAATGATGCAACGAGATTTATAGCAACAATGAATTACGGTTACATTGGCACTCGTGATTTAAACGAAGCCTTGGTATCAAGATTTTTGGTAATTGATATGCCAACAATATCAGAAAGCGATTTGGAAAAATTGTTTAAAGAAAATACAAATTTAAATAAAAATGCAATAAAAATTTTCACAAAATTATTTTTGGACTTGCAAGAGAAATCTCTTAACTCAGAAATTTCTTCAAAGGCAATTGATCTTCGCGGACTCCTTTCTAGCATTGAACTTATGAATAAAGGATTAGACATTAGAGATTCCCTTGAACTTGGAATTGTAGATAAAACCTTTGACTCCTACGAGAGAGAAATTGTTACAGATGTAATAGACACTCTCTTTGTAAAAAATATTGAAAGAGCTGATTTATTTGAAGGATGAAAATAGACTAAAAAATATATTTTGGACTGTTTCAGATCTTTATAACTTCGATATTTTTAAATTCTCGCTAAAACCAGAGGACTCCTACGAAGCTGCAATCCTTGGCTATGCGTCGAAATATTTTTATTTTTATACAATTGATGACTTTTTCAAAAGATATATAAATAATTTAAACAATAAAAAAGATTTATGGGAAATTTCAAAACTAATTATTGAAAATATTTTTTCACATGAAATGATTTTAGAAAGACCTGGCACTTTGGATTTCAAAAAATCTCACGATGAAGAAATTTTAAAATACTTGAATAGACAAAAAATAATTTTAACAACAGAGTTAAAAATTGGATACATTAGAAAAGAAAGAGGAAAATTCCCAAAGATTCAAAAAGTTTTAGAAGAAATGTTAGATGAAATTTATGCTTTTAAAAGCTTAGACACATTTAAGTACCTAGAATTTTTAAAATATTTATTCAAAAAGTATTTTCACATTAACAAAAATCTTCCCAATGACATTGACGAAAGTTATGAGAAATTTAAAAAGGAAGCAAAGTCCAACTCTTCTTCAGATAACAATCGCCCTTACAAAAGAAAAAAATTTGTGGACAACACTTTTCTCGAAAGGTACAATATTGAATCTGCTGAGTTTACTTTCTTTAACGACGATTATAGAGATATAAATGTAAAAGAAGACAATTTTAAAAATAATTTTGGCGACCAAAATATTTACGACGCACTAGAAAAACACTATGGTATAGAAAAAATCAAAAGGCATACTGCCGATAAAATTGCGTCAAAAATCGCAACAGACATTCATAATGATATTAAAATTTATTTTCCCAGTGGCGAATTTAAAAATAAAAATTCCTACTTTGCCAAAGAAGAAAATAATAATTACCTAGAAAATTTAAAATTTTACGAAGACAACAAAATCCAAAATCAACGTGCAATTCGTGAACTTTCAAGCATAATAAAAAATTCTCTGCTAAAAGAATCTGAAGATGAAATTGCAAAATCAAATGAGGGAAAAATTATTGCCTCTGAAATTTGGAAATCAAAGGAACTTAGCGATTATAAAATTTTTAATAAAATAAATCACAAGGATTCCAACGAAATTTTTGTTGACATTCTGCTAGACTCCTCTGCATCCCAAAACAAAAGAAAAGAAATTGTAGCAACAGAAAGCTACATTATTGCAGAGGCTCTAACAAGCTTAAATATAAAAACTAGGATTTTTTCTTACAATAATTTTTACAATTATCTCGTTATAAAAAAATATAGAGATTACAATGACCCTCAAATTAAAAACATGAACATCTTTAAATATTCACCAAGTGGATCTAATAGAGATGGCCTTGCAATAAAATTTATGCGATATTTAATTTCAAAAAATTACGATGCAAGGCGATTTTTAATAATTTTAACTGACGGACTTCCCTTTGATGAAATCGACATAGGAATTGTAGGCACATCAAAAATTCCCGGTGAAAATTATAAAGATGACGAAGCAGTCATGGACACATCAAAGGAAGTGCTATTGACAAGGTTAATGGGTATAAACACCTTTGGCGTGTTTACTGGCGAAGAATCGGAAAGCTTAAATATCAAAAAAATCTATGGCAATGACTACGCCTATATTACCGATATCGCAAGATTTCACAAAGTTGTCGGCATATTTTTAAAAACTTACGCAAATAAAATAGAGTAGGCTTCATAATGGAACCTACTCCTTTTTTATTCCCTTTGCTACATTAAATCCTGCCATGACTAAAATTATTGAATAAATCAATTTTAATAATAAGCTTTCCTTCGGAATCCTAGAAAGTAAAATTGACATTAATCCAAAGATAATTACATTTAAAATAATAGCAAAAATTCTCTTCACTTTTTTATTTAAAACCTTTCTATTTATTCATAAAATGCTTACAAGCTTTTTCTATTCTGTTTAGGCCTTCAACAATGTCTTCGTAGCTACTTGCATAGGAAAATCTTATAAAGCCTTCTCCTGCAGTTCCAAATACATCGCCTGGAACTACTGCAACACATAATTCATCAAGTAAATAATTGCAAAATTCTTCTGCACTAACTCCAACTCCCTTTATGTTAATAAAGGCATAAAAAGCTCCATCAGGATTATTTAGGCTAAGTCCATCTATGGAATTAACTTTTTCAACAATGTAATCGCGTCTTCTCTTGTATTCATTCAACATTTCTTGTGAGCCTTCTCGTCCTTCTTTTAGAGCAGCAATGCCTGCGTGTTGCACAAAGGATGTTGCACAAGAAGTATTGTGTTGATGAATAATATTTAAAACTCTAATATATTCTTCTGGCGCTGCAATATACGCAAGTCGAAAACCAGTCATAGAATAAGTTTTTGAAAAACCATTAATAGTAATAGTTCTTTCTTTCATTCCATCAAAGGATGCAATAGAATAGTGTTTCTTAGTTCCGTAGACAATTTGTTCATAAATTTCATCAGAAATTACTAAAATATCTTTCTTTTTTGCAAAATCGGCAAGATTTTCTAAAGTTTCCTTTGAAAGCATAGATCCAATTGGGTTTGATGGCGTGATAATTACAATTGCCTTAGTTTTTTCTGTAACAAGTTTTTCTAATTCATCAAAATTAATTTGAAAATCATTTTCTTCTGACAAACTATATCTAACTGGCACTGCTTTCATAATATGAGCAGCATTCACATAATTTGGCCAACATGGATTTGGAATTAGGATTTCATCGCCTTCTTCTAAAATTAATGAATAAGTATCAAAAATCGCTTCAGATGCACCTGCTGTTATTAGAATTTCCTTTGCAGAATAATCTAAGTTATTATCCTCTCTTAATTTTTCAGCAACAGCTTCTCTTAATGGCATAATTCCATAATTTGAAGTATAAAAAACATCTCCATTCTCAATACTTTTTATAGTTGCATCCTTTATGACCTTTGGCGTATCAAAATCAGGTCTTCCAACTTCAAAATGGTAGATTTTTTTCCCTTCTCTTTCCATTTCAAGAGTTTTTTCGTTAATTTTTCTAATTCCAGATGGCTCTACATTATTAAATTTACTACAAATAAAATCCCTCATAACTTCCTCCTTATGAATTAATTATTTTTTCAATTATGCTACCATCCACATTGCCACCTGTGATAATTAAAACTAATTTATCTCTCTCGTCATATTTTATTTTTCCTTCTAAAATAGCTCCAAGTCCAATAGCAGAAGATGGCTCAACAATTAATTTTTCTTTATTATACAACAAATCCAAAGCTTTTTTAATACTTTTATCTTCACAAGTTACAACATCATCAACCAAATCTCTTACAATAGGAAAAACACTTTCTCCAGGTTTAACTGATAACAAGCCATCGGCAAGAGTCTCACCTCTATTAACTTCAGTTGGCTTTCCTTCCTTTAAAGAATTTGTATATCTCGCTACATTTTCTGGTTCAACACCAATTACCTTTGCCCATCTAGTTACTCCCTTAGTATACATAGCTATTCCGGAAATAAGTCCGCCGCCGCCAATAGGCACAATCATCTTCAAGTGATCCATTTTATTTAAAATTTCAACAGCAATGGTACCTTGACCTTCAGCAACATCTAAATCATCAAAGGGATGAATAAAAGTCATTCCTTCCTTTTCAGAAATTTCCTTTGCAACAACAAATCTTTTTTCCACAGTTGAAATAACAATTTCAGCTCCAAGATCTCTTATCATCTGCCTCTTTATATCAGTAGAAGTATCTGGAAGAACAATCTTCGCAGGAATCCCTAGCATCTTTGCACAAGTCGCTATTGCCTTGCCATGATTGCCACTAGAAGCAGTAACAACTCCTCTTTGTAATTCTTCATGCGAAAGTTTTCTAATTTTATTTAGCGCCCCTCTTATTTTAAAAGAATTTGTTCTTTGCATATTTTCTAACTTTGCATAAACACTTGTGCCTAAAATTTCCGAAATATAATCAAGCCTTACAAGAGGTGTGTCGTACACATAATCTCTTATTCGCTCTCTTGCCTTAATAGTTTGTTTATATCCATTTCTGTAGTCCATTTTTTTCTCCTTTATAAAACACCTTAAATTCAATCCTCTTTATTAAATTATAATATTCTATAGTAAATTTGTAAAATATAAGTGATTTAATAAATTACATTAACAAAAAAGGCCTCCTTAGAGACCTAAAGCTTTTTGAAAAAATAAAATATTAATTCTCATTCAAGAAGTTTAATGCAATTACACACATAAGAGCAGCGCCCCTATATAATATATCTTCATTTAGATAGAATTTTTTGCTATGAAGAGGATAATTCTTTTCTCCTTCTTTTCCAATTCCTACCCAATAGAATGCTCCTTTAATTTTTTGAAGATAAAAAGCAAAATCTTCGGCTGTCATTGCCGGCTTATCAATTTCTAAAAGCGAATCTTCTCCAAATAAATCGACTACACTTTTCTTTACTAATTTCGCGGAATTTTTTTCGTTCATAACAGCTGGATATCCAAATCCATAATTGTATTCACAATGTCCATGATTAACTTCAGCGATTGCTCTAGCAAGATTCCCCATATCTTTAAAGATTCTCATTCTATCTTCTTCTGAAAAAGTTCTACAAGTACCATCTATCAAAGCTTCTTCAGCCATTACATTGTATCTAGTTCCAGCAATAAATTTTCCAACGGTTAAAACAGCAGAATTCATTGGATCTGTATTTCTTGAAATTAAAGTTTGCATAGCATTTACAAATTGAGAACCCATTACTATGGCATCAACACCTTCGTGAGGTTTTGCTGCGTGAGATGATGCTCCAATAAATTTTATTGTAAAGTGATCAGAATTTGCCATCATGGCTCCTTCTTTTATTGCAATTTTTCCAAAAGGTAGATCTGGCCAAACGTGAGAGCCAAAAATAGCATCAACATCATTTAATAATCCTGATTCCAAAATTTTAGGTGCTCCTCCAATTGGTGATAACTCTTCTGCTGGTTGAAATACAAGTTTTATTTTTCCCTTTATTTTATCTTTATTGTCATTTAATAATTTTGAAGCTCCTAGAAGAAAAGTCATATGTGAGTCGTGGCCACAAGAATGCATTACATTTTTATTTTTTGACTTAAAACTTATATCCGTTTCTTCTTCCATTTCAAGTGCATCCATATCTGCCCTTAGCGCAACAACTTTTCCAGGCTCAGAACCTGTAATTTCTGCAATAATACCATGTCCACCCACTTCACTAGTGTAAGGAATTTTAAATTCATCAAGATATTTCATGATTATCTTTGAAGTTTCTAATTCATTTTGTGACGTTTCTGCGTTCATGTGAAGTTCTCTTCGAATATCTACTAATAGTTTTTGATTTTCTTCTGACTTTTTTAAAATATCTTTCATGTTAAGCCATCCTTGGTTTTAATCCATCGGGTATTGGTGAAATAAATTTTTCTCCACGAACTTTTATAAGCTCTTCTTTTGCTTTTTTAACAAGTTCAGGATTTTCAATAAAACTAATAGCGGCTCTTGCCATTACATCAGCAGCCTTTAGCATACCTTTCATTGCTATGGAAGATTTTCCTTGAGCTACTTCTTGCCATGAATGACCAGCTGTCCCAATAGCAAAACAAGCTGTAATTATCTGTGCAGTTGGTATTACATTGGAACAATCGCCAACATCTGAAGAACCCATTACTATTTCATTAGAATGCTTGTAATCTAAAATTTTGTCATATAATATATTTTCCTTTAGATAATTTAATTCAGCATTTTTGTCTTCAGCAAAGCCAATTGTATTTTCACTTTCAATATTCTCTTGAGGATAAGTTTCTCTAAATTTTCTTGCATAATTTATTTCTTCTTCTGTAAATTCAACTGGTCCTTCTTCTAAAAAAGCTTTATAAAGCTCTTCTTCAATTATAGAATTTGGAATTACATTGGAACAAGCTTTGTCAAAAATTATTTCTGGTTCAGTTTCAGTCATAAGACCTGCACCTTCAACTATTTTTTTAAATCTTTCGTAAAGTCTATTTACATATTCAGTATTTTTTGACCTAATTAGGTATAATCCTTCTGCATAGGGCTGAACTACATTTGGAGAAGCTGAACCTGGATCAATTATTGAGTAGTGAATTCTTTCAAAATCTTGCATATGTTCTCTTAAAAATTGAACTCCAATATTTACAAGTTCAAGTCCGTCAAGAGCAGATCTTCCAAGATGAGGTGATGCTGCAGCATGAGCTCCCTTCCCTCTAAATCTTACATAGACTTGTTTGTTAGCTTGTAGCGAACCAGTAAATATTGCATTTCCAGTAAAAGGATGCCACGTGATTGCGATATCAGCAACATCAAAACAGCCAGCCTTTGCCATAAATGCCTTTCCACTTCCACCTTCTTCAGCTGGACAACCAAAGTAAATTACTTTAGCTTTTAGATTATTTTTTTCTATATAATCTTTAATCTTTAAGGAAGCACCAATAGATGCAGTTCCCAAAAGATGATGACCACATCCATGACCACATTCTCCCTTTACTTTTTCTTTTCTCTCAGCCAAGTCTTCAACTTGAGAAAGACCAGATAGTGCGTCAAACTCACCCAAAATTCCAATATTTATTCCGCCTTCATCGCCAAACTCTGCGCTAAATGCAGTTGGCAAATCAGCTAGATTTTCTTTTATCTTAAATCCATATTTTTTTAAAATTTCTTTTTGAGCTTCAACAGATTTATATTCTTTCCACTTAATTTCCGCAAATTCCCAAATGTTTTTAGCAAGTTTAATAAGTTCGTCATTATATTTATCCATATCATTCTCCTTAAAGTTTTACTAGTTCAATTCATCAATCCTTTAAAAGTAATTTAGATGAAATCATTGTTGCTATTATTCCAACAACTGTTAAAACAGAAGTTAATATAAATGCAGTTCCTGGTCCTTTAGTTAATATTATGTTTAATACTAATGGCATTAAAGCAAATGTAACCGCTGAAATAATTGAGAAGGAAATTGAATAATTTCCAAGTGCAGTACTTTCGGAATCAGGGTCACAAATCTTTAATAATAATAGTCCTGTCAAAAATACACCAGTGCTCATTCCAAGAGTTGCTATCATATGTTCAAACCAATCAACTTTTAAATATCTCTTACATAAGATCATAAGGATACCTACAGTACCAATATATCCTAAGATTACCATTACCATTATTGGAACAAAATATGTGAAAACCGTCTTAAGAGGAAGTGAAGCTACAGCCCCAATAACTGCAAATTCAGTAAGTGAACCTGTTATTTTTCCCTTAACATTAGAATCAATTAAAAAATCTAAATTTAATTTTTTGATAATTGCCCAAATAACAAACATAACTAAAATTCCATATGCCCAAACTGAAATAGATTTTAGACCTGGAATATTATATTTTTTAGATAATGCTAAAATTCCATAAGCAATTAGACAACCTAAGAAAATCACTGCAGCGTGAAAAGTTACTGTATCCATAGATGCAGATTTTGTCGTTTCTCTACCAATAGAACCTTGTTTTGTTACATCTCTTTCATAACCTATTTTTACATCCTTTGGAATATCTCCTGGCTCCCTTAATATTGCAGTTTCTCCTTTTCTAGCTGCCCAGTTAATTAAAACCATACCTATTAAAATACCGCCAACAAGACCAAAAGTTGCCATTGTAACTCCTACTCCTTGAGCAGTTTCCCAATAAGGAATATTAAGTTCATTAAGCATATTTCCAAGAATGCCTGCAGTTCCGTGACCACCAGTATAACCTATACATAATTCCCAACCAAATGTGTCGTATAAATCTTGACCCATTGATCTAAATAATTCATTTGTACCAAATCCGATTGCATTTTGAAGATAATAAGTAGCAAACATTATAAAGAATAATGGTATTGCCGGCTTAAATTTTTTCACTGCATTCTTTCCACCAAGATCTAAACCAAGTGGTGTCGCCGTAACAACTGGCACAATTAAAATACCAGGAATAAGTGACCAAATTTTAATCCAATCTTCTGGTATTGGAAGTATTCCAAAACCAATAGGTCCAAGTAATAAAAGTATGAAACCACCAATTACACTTGCTGGTATAAATGTTTCTTGAAATGCTTTAACCTTTGCTCTCAGAAAAAATCCTATTAATAAAAATAGTGATAGAAAGCATACACTTTGAAATAATGTTGTAAACATAGCGCCTGTCATAATAAATCTTCCTCCTTTGAAATTTTTTCATAATTTTAACTGCTGCAACAAAAGTTCTTGAACTGTTCATCTCTAGACAAAATGTATAATCCTATGTATTATTAGTAATTGTCATTATTCTTTCACCAATTACACTCCTTGCTGGTAATACAATATCTGTGGCAAAACAAACTAATTTGTCATATGTTTTACAAAATGCCATAAAAGTTCTTGAAATCTTTGCATTTTCTTTCTTAATAGTTTGTTAAAAATGAATTTACAAAATCTAAATAGTTTTGCAATAATACAATATTTATAAGTATTTCTAATATAATTTGATATCTGACTAATTAATATTAAATTTTCATATTTGTAAATATAACCCACTACTGATAGTTTATAGAATTGCAAAAGATAAAAAATCTTTAACTATATGATATTTAGCTTTTAAAGCTAATTTAAAACAAAAAACAGTTATAAGTATACATTTACTAATTGTCAACAAAAAGTTTTCATTCTTCTTGCTTTTAGTATACCTGTATGTACTCTTTTTAATAAAAATCTGTTAAAAACCATTTCCATAATAATATTTATGTCAGACATTAATGCTCAAATAATTCTTAATGTTAAATTTATAAAAAGTTATCAAATTTAATAAATCAAGATATTTATAATTAAAGTCAACTGTCTTAAACTTATAATGAAATTAACTTTCTACTTAAAATATAAATCATGATCTTTGTACTCAAATTATTTGTACAATATTATAATAAAACCAATTATAACAAAACTAATAAACTATATAAAAATAACATAGTATTTCATTACTAAATTAATCTTATTTTGGGAAATATTTAGCTCCTTTGTTTTTTTGTTTTGAAAAGATAGACATACCAAAAAAATAATAACGAAATACTTATCAATAGATAAAATGCTTTAATTTGAAATTCATAATAAATCTATAAAATCATCTCCTTATTAATATTTATTATCTCAATAAATTTTTCCCAAAATTTTTACTAGATAATATGCTAATATTATATAGGAATTTCACTAAAATTAAAACAATATTTTACCAAAATAAATTATTAATCCATTTTAAATAATAGTTTTGCTCTTTTATCGAAATTACACTAAAGTAAAAATCTCGACTTGCGTCGAGATTGATTTATACCAAATATTTGCTTTTTAATAAGTATATTATCTTTTTAAATTTTATTTGCTTTTTAGTCTATCTATTTCCTTGTTTAAACTGTCAATTTTATTGGACATTTTTGTTATTTGTTCTTTTAAGTCCTTTACATCTTCTTTGCTTGATGGTTCTACAAAATTCATATAATCCATATTTATTTTAAATAATTCTTCTCGAAGTGTTTTTGTCTCTTCTTCTGCTTTTCTGTAAATTTCTTTAAATTTGTCTACATCAAATAATTTTTTGTATTGTTCCTTTGTTTTTTCTTCAAAGAAGTCATAAACTTCTTGCGGATCTTTCTTTTGTGCTAGTTCTTCCAAATCACTTTTATATTTTTCAAAAGTAAATTCAGAAATTTTTGCGATTTCAACATAAATATCTTTGTAATAGCTAAGGTAAACTTCAAAATACTTCATAGATTTTTCTATGAAAGCTTTTTGAAATTTCAAAACTTCTGAAGTGCTTGCAAAATAATTATTGTCGCCAAATAACTTTTCATATTCTTCCAAATTTTTTAACATTTGATTGGAAAATTTTTCCATATTTTTGAAATAATCAATTTTACCAAAAAATCCTTCAGTCATAAAAGGCATATTTCCAAATTTTGGAATCATAAAGTTAAAGTTGCCAAAAACTTTTTGGTTAAAGTTCATAATTTCTTTTGCTCTTTCTCTCATAGATTCTGGCATAAAAATATTCATATAATTTTCTTGGTATTTATTGTAACTATTAAATAGTTCTTTGGCTGCACTACTATAATCTTCCATAAATTTTCCATTTGCACTTAGCATTGGAAAATAATTTTTAAAATTATTCATAAAATCGCTGTAAACTTTACTTGGTTCTCTTAAATTATCGGCGAAAAATTTTTGAAAATTCATAAAATTTTCGAAATATGGATTAACTTCAAAAAGTCCCTTCATACTCTCGCTAAAATTACCTTGAAAAGGGTTGAGTTTTGCCACTTCGTCCATGTATTTTTTGGGGATATCATAAATATTATCCACCATTTTTTCATTTATTCTTGCCATTTCTCTAAAATAATCTTCAAGACTTAATTTTTCCTTATCATTTCTTTCATTTCCCTGATTAAAAGATTTTAATAAATTAATTTGAGCATCATATATATCTTTATATAAATTAAACATATTGGCACCTCCTTTATTGTACTATATAGTTACCACAAAAAAGACTTTCTAAACCCTAGAAAGCCTTTATCTTTAAACTAATTTTTTAATGTAATCCTTTATATTTTTATTTTTCTCTTCTAAATATTTTTCGAGATCATTTATTATCTCTGCACCTGCATTTGGATTCATAAAATTATAAGTTCCAACTTCAACTGCTGTTGCTCCTGCCATTAAAAATTCAAGTACATCTTTATAATTTGTGATTCCACCCATGCCAATTATTGGAATGTCTACTGCTCTTGCTATTTGATGAACCATTCTCAGTGCAATTGGTTTTACTGCTGCACCTGAAAGCCCTGCATAAGTATTTTTGAATACAATTTCTTCTCTATCAAAGTCGATTGCCATTCCAAGAATTGTATTTATCAGAGATAGTCCCGTTGCCCCTTCTGCTTCCACAGACTTTGCAATTCCCACAATATCGCCTGCGTTTGGAGAAAGTTTTACAAAAACTTTTTTATTTGTTACTTTCATGACTTCTCTTACAACTTTTGCTGCCGATTCTTTATCCATTCCAAAAGCCATTCCGCCTTCTTTTACATTTGGACAAGAAATATTAAGTTCAATTGCTGCAAATTCATAGTCATTTAAGATTTTTGCCGATTCAATGTATTCTTCAATGGTGTTTCCACCTAAATTTACAAAAATTTCTGTACCTAGCTTTTGCATTGAATAAATTTTTTCTTTGACAAATTCTTCAACTCCAGGATTTTCAAGTCCAATGGAATTTAAAATTCCTGAAGGCGTCTCCCAAATTCTTATACCTTCATTTCCCTTTTTTGGATGTCTCGTGATGCCCTTTGATGAAACTGCCCCAAGAATTTTTGGTTCGTAAAAAGTCTTAAATTCTTCACCGTAGCCATAGGTTCCACTTGCCATGATTATTGGATTTTTTAATTTTATGCCCGCTAAATTTATTTCCGTTCTAGAACTCAATTAAATCACTCCCGTCAAAAATAGGTCCTTCTTTACAAGATCTCTTTCTTCCCTCTTTTGTTTCGCAGCTGCAAGAAAGACATGCACCAACGCCACATCCCATTCTCTTTTCGAGAGAAACGTAAGTTTTTATATTGTGAGCTTTGGCAAGTTCCACAACTTTTTTCATCATAATTTCTGGTCCACAAGCGTAGATTAATTTATGGCTTTCAAAATTAATAATATCGGTTATAAACCCGCCCTTTTTCACTTTTATGTCGCAATTTACATCTTCAAAACACTTTTCAAGTTCAAGTTCTTCTCTCTCTCCAATGTATAGTGTAATTTTTGATTTGGGCTTTAATTTTTGAATTTCTTTAATTAAATAATGAAAAGGAGCAACTCCAACGCCACCGCCAACTAGAGCAACTTCATCGACATTTGTGTAAAAAGTGTTTCCAAAAGGACCGTATAGTTTTATGTCGTCCCCTACTTTTAATTTTTCAAGAATTTCTGTTCCAATTCCTTTTTTTTCTATTAAAAAATCTACTCCATCTGTAAAATCGTAGACAGAAATTGGCCTAGAAAGTGTTGGGTAATTTTCCCAAGCTCTTAGCATAAAAAATTGTCCTGGATAAACTTTAATATCTAAATCTGTTCTAAGTATAAAATAATTTTTACATATACTTCTATTTTCTAAAATCTTTGCCATTTTACTCTCCATAAATGGTTACTGTATCGCAATATTCGCACCTGTATTCCTTTTTATCTCTGTTGTATAAATAAAATTTGTGTCCTGCAATTTCTCTTTCGCTATTTGAAATACATCTTGGGTTTTTGCATTTTAAAACACCTTCCACAACTTCAGGCATTTCCATGCGAATTTTTTTCACTCTTTCGCCATCTTCTATGAAATTCACAGTAGTGTGAGGTGCAATAAGCCCCAAGACTGTGAAATCTAAATTGTAATCTGTTTCTATTTTTATTAAATCTTTTTTGCCCATGGAAGTAGAAAAAATATTTTGCATTAGAACAACTGCATCTGTAACTTTTTCTAACTCTAAAGCCTTGTAAAGTACATGAGCACGGCCTGCTTCAATGTGATCTAGGACAATACCTTTTTTTATTTTTGAAACATTTATCATTTTGCAGCCTCCAAAAGTTTTATAATAAGTGCCATTCTGCCATACATTCCAAATTTCGTTTGTTCAAAATAAACTGCTCTAGGATCTTTGTCCACTTCAGGTGCAATTTCATTTACTCTTGGAAGTGGGTGAAGAATTATCATGTCATCTCTTGCTGATTTTAATTTTTCTTCTGTTAGTATATAGTAGTCCTTTAATCTTTCGTATTCATCTGATGAAACAAATCTTTCCTTTTGTACCCTTGACATATAAAGAATGTCTAAATTAGGAATTACGCTCATAAGATCTCTTGTTTCATAATAATTTTCTTTGTCTATAAAATTTTTAAAGGGCTCTGGCATCTTCAATTCTTCTGGAGAAATAAATACAAATTTAACATTTTCGTAGCGATTTAAGGCTCTTACAAGGGAGTGAATTGTCCTTCCAAATTTTAAATCACCGCAAAGTCCCACAGTTAAATTGTCAAAGGACTTTTTATAATGTCTAATTGTTATTAAATCTGCCAAGGTCTGTGTCGGATGAAAATGACCTCCGTCTCCTGCATTTATTATTGGCATTTTTGTAACTACCTTTGATGCCAAAAGGGAAGCACCTTCTTTGGGATGTCTCATAGCACATATATCGGCGTAATTTTCTATTACTCTTATTGTATCAAGGAGAGTTTCGCCCTTTGTTGATGAGCTAACTCCTGCGTCAGAAAATCCAATTACTCCTCCTCCAAGTCTTAACATTGCAGTCTCAAAGGAAAGTCTAGTTCTAGTCGATGGCTCAAAAAAAAGACTGGCTAATAACTTATTTTCGCAAAAATGGGAATAGTGAATAGGATTTGCGATAATGTCATCAACCAGACTAAAAATTTCTTCGTATTCTTCAGTTGTAAAATCTAGTGGCTCTATTAAATGTTTCATCTTGACCTCCATCTAATATTTTATCCTTTTTATATTACTTCAAAAATTATAATTTGTAAAGTGTCTTGACATATATGTTATACTTGTAATAATAAAATTTAAAGGAGAAGCTATGATTTATTTAATATTTGGAAATTCAGGCTCTGGCAAGAGCACTCTTAGAGAGGAACTTACAAAAAAGGGCTTAAATAAAATAATAACTTATACCACGAGAGCTCCTCGACCAGGGGAAATTAATGGAGTAGATTACAATTTCATTGATAAATCTCAATTTAAAAAAATGGAAGAAAAAAATTTATTTATCGGTTCAACTTGCTATGCTGGAAATTTTTATTCTACATTAAAAGAAGACCTAGAAAAAAATAATAATGATTTAAGTGATTGTGTAATTGTTGTAGACAAAGAGGGAATCATTGCTATAAAAAAAGAATTTAAAAATGTTATTGCAATTTATTTAAAATGTTCCAAGGAAATTTTGAAAAAAAGAATGATTAAGAGATGTGAAGATGAAAGTGTTATAGAAAAAAGGCTCTCTGTTTTAGAAAATTTAGATGAGTATGCGGATTATATAATCGACAGCGACAAAGATATGGATATAGTTTTAGATGCTGTTTTAAAAATTATTAAAAAACATAGTGTATTAAAGTGATTTTCTTTTCCTTGACAAATGCATTCATAGTGATATTATAAATTCATAAGTTAATAAAACTCTTCAGGGCGAGGCGAAATTCCTCACCGGCGGTAAAGTCCGCGAGCGAAAGCTGAATTGGTGCAATTCCAATACCGACAGTATAGTCTGGATGAAAGAAGATTAATTTTAAAATTTTTGAGCCCTCCGTGGGCTCTTTTTTTGTAGGAGATAATATGTATATAGAAAATTTTAACGACAGCTTTTATATGCAACGTGCAATAGAGCTTGCAAAGTTGGGCATTGGTCATACAAAAACTAATCCCCTAGTCGGCTGTGTAATTGTAAAAGATGAAAAAATAATTGGAGAAGGTGCACATTTAAAGTTTGGTGAAAATCATGCAGAAATAAATGCAATAGAAGATGCAAAAAATCGTGGTGAAGACATAAAAGGTGCAACTCTATATGTAAATTTAGAACCTTGCTCTCACTTTGGAAAAACTCCACCCTGTGCAATGAGAATTGTGAAAGAAGGCATCAAGCGAGTTGTAATTGGAACCACAGACCCCTTTGAAAAAGTTTCTGGCAAGGGAATAAAAATTTTGGAAGATGCTGGAATTTTCATAACAGAAGGCGTATGTCTTGAAGAATGTCTAAGTTTAAATGAGAGATTTTTTACTTATATAAAAAAGAAAAGACCCTTTGTTGTTTTTAAATCTGGAATGTCCCTAGATGGAAAAATTGCAACTGAAAAAGGTGAATCAAAATGGATTACATCAGAATTTTCTAGGTCCTACTCCCACGAACTTCGTGGAAAACTTGACGCCATAATGGTTGGCATTGAAACAGTTATTGTAGACGACCCAATGTTAAATGTTCGTCATGGAAAATACAGAGTAAATCCAATAAGAATTATCACAGATTCAAAACTTAGGATTCCCTTAGATGCAAAGGTGCTATCAAGTGATTTAGATTCCATTGCAATAATTGCAACTACAAAAAATTTTAATAAAGAAAAATTTGAAAAACTAAAGAAAATGAAAAATGTAGAAGTTTTAATTTGCAAAGAAAAAAATAATAAAGTTGATTTAATCGACTTAATGGAAAAATTAAAGGACTACGACATCTCTTCAATCTTGCTTGAAGGTGGAAGGACTTTAGCAGCAGAAATGCTAAAAAGTAATTTAGTGGATAAATTCTATATTTTTATGGCTCCAATTTTGCTTGGCTCAAAGGGCATTCCTGCAATTGGCGATTTAAAAATTGAAAACTTAAGGGATGCAATAAAGATAAAGGACATGAAATGCGAAAAATTATTTGACGACATACTTATTACTGGAAGGTGTGATTAAAATTTTCACGGGAATAATTGAAGAAGTTGGAAAACTTAGTGATGTAAAAAAGGGAAATGACCTATACACACTAAAAATATCTTGCCAAAAAGTTTTGGAAGGCACAAAAATAGGCGACTCCATTGCAACAAATGGTGTATGTCTAACTGTTACAGAGCTTGGAAGTGATTTTTACAAGGCAGAAGTCATGGTTGAAACAATAAATTCCACAACTTTTAAAGATTTAAAAAGTGGCAAAAGTTTAAACCTAGAACGTGCACTTAGTCCATCAAAAAGGCTTGACGGTCACATAGTCCAAGGTCATGTGGATGGAGTTGGCGAAATCATAAATATTTTAAAAAGAGGTAATGAAATTGTATATAGAATAAAATTTCTTTCAGATAATTTTAAATACATTGCCGAAAAGGGTTCCATTGCCCTTGATGGCATTAGCCTAACGGTTTCAAAGATTGGCGAAAATTATTTTGAAGTTTCTATTATTCCAACGACAATAAAAGACACAAACCTTGTAAACAAAAAAATTAGCGAAAAAATAAATATTGAGACAGACATAATTGGTCGCTATGTCTACAATTTTGTAAATACAAAAAGTGAAAGCAAATTAACCAAAAATTTTTTAATAGAAAATGGATTTTAATTTAAAAGGAGAAAAAATGAAAGTTAACACAATCGAAGAAGTTGTTGAAGCTTTAAAAAATGGCGAAATAATTATCGTAACAGATGAACCCAGTAGAGAAAATGAGGGCGATATGATTCAAGCTGCAGAATTTGCTACTGGAGAAAGTTTAAACACAATGGCATCTCTTGCAAAGGGACTAATTTGTATGCCAATGTCAAAAACTTATGCTGAAAAACTTAAATTAAATCAAATGGTTGCCAATAATACTGACAATCACGAAACTGCTTTTACAGTTTCTGTGGATCATATTGACACAACAACTGGAATTTCAGCTTGGGAAAGAGCCCTTACTGCAAATAAACTAACTGAAGAAGATGCAAAACCAGAAGATTTTAGAAGACCTGGTCATATGTTTCCTTTAGTTGCAAAAAAAGATGGCATTTTCGTAAGACGAGGACACACTGAGGCAACTGTTGACCTTTTAAAAATTGCAGGTCTAAAAGAAGTTGGGCTTTGTTGCGAAATTATGCAAGATGATGGACATATGATGCGAGGCGAAGATTTATTTATGCTCGCTAAAAAATTAGACATGAAAATTACAACAACAGAAGAACTTTTACTTTATAGAAAAAGACATGAAAAAATCGTGAAAAAGGTTGCCGAAGCAAAACTTCCAACAAAGTTTGGCGACTTTATTGCACATGCTTACGTTGATAAAGTTACTGGCGAACACCACATTGCTCTAGTTAAGGGTGAAATTGGCGACGGCATGGATGTACTTACGAGAGTTCACTCAGAATGTCTAACTGGAGATTGCTTTGGCTCATCAAGATGTGATTGTGGCAATCAACTTCATCTTGCCATGAAAAAAATTGATGAAGAAGGAAGAGGAATTCTTCTTTATATGCGTCAAGAAGGTCGTGGCATTGGACTTGTAAACAAAATTAGAGCCTATGCCTTACAAGATAAAGGCATGGATACAGTAGAGGCAAACTTGGCACTTGGCTTCCCTGAAGACGCAAGAGATTATTCCACTGGTGCACAAATTTTACAAGATCTTGGTGTTAAAGAACTTAGACTTTTAACAAATAACCCTGACAAAGTTTATTCACTACAAGAATTTGGAATGATCATAAAAGAAAGAGTTCCAATTGAAATTCATTCAACTAAACATGATGAATTTTATTTGAGAACAAAAGCTGAAAAGATGAATCACATCTTATCTGAATTTAGTAAATAATATCTATTTAAAATAAAAAATTTGGAGGAAATATGAAAATTTATAGTGCAAATTTAAAATCTGAAGGAAAAAAATACGCAATAGTTTTAGCAAGATTCAACGAATTTATAGTTTCAAAATTATTAGATGGATGTATTGACGGACTAAAAAGACATGGTGTAAAGGACGAAGAAATAGATGTGATTTGGGTTCCAGGAAGTTTTGAAATTCCACTTGCAGCGAAATCTCTTGCTCTTACAAAAAAATACGATGCAGTAATTGCTCTAGGAGCAGTTATAAGAGGTGCAACAACTCACTACGAACTTGTTTCAACAGAAGTTGCAAAGGGAATTGCATCATCATCACTTGAAACTGGCGTGCCAATTATTTTTGGAGTAATCACAACAGAAAATATTGAACAAGCAATTGAAAGAGCCGGCTCAAAATCTGGCAACAAGGGCTTTGATGCAGCAACAGCAGCAATTGAAATGGCAAACTTGCTAGGTGAAATCCGTGGATAATTTAAATAAGCAAAAAGACTGTAATTTTAATGAAAGAGATGAACTGAAAAATATTAAAAGCATAATTTTTGATTTTGACGGCACCCTTCACAACACAATAAAAATTTATTATCCTGCCTTTGCATCTGGAGTTGAAATTTTAAGAGAACATGGCTTTGCAAAAGATTTTGACTTAAATGAAAAAAATGTGTCAAAATTTTTAGGAGAAAAACCAAATTTTGCCTACGAGCTTATTGCAAAGGGATCAGGCAAAAGTTTAAAAGAAGAAGTAATGAAACACGTTGGCAAAAAAATGGATGAAAATATAAAAAATGGAATTGGCGAACTTTATGATGATTCTATAAAAGTCCTTGACATACTTTCAAAAAATTATGATCTATACATTTTATCCAACTGTCGTGAATCTTATCTTGATTTAGCATTAAAAGTCTATGGTATAAAAAAATATTTCAATAAATGTTTTGCCGCAGAAACTTTTGGCTTCATATCAAAAGATGAAATAATAAAAAAGGAAAGGCATAATATAAAAGAAGAAATAATTTTTGTAGGCGATAGATATCACGACATGGAAGCTGCCAGAAAAAACAAACTTATAAGTATCTTTTGTACTTACGGGTTTGGCAGTATGGATGAAGGAAAAAAGGCAAACTACAAAATAAATTCCATTGGCGAGATTTTAAATATCTTGTAAAAAACAATCATTAAAATTAAAGTTAAAAATAATAAAAAATCTAAACCAATAGTTTACTTAAAACTAAATTCCATAAAAAAAAGAGGACTTTTGCGTCCTCCTTTTTAATTACAAACTTTTTGTTCTTGCTTTTCTTTTTGTTTTTCTTTTTCTTTTTTCTGTTCTCTACTTTCTTTCCAAAGCTCATTTGCCTTTTTATTCCAAGCTTTTGCATAAGGTGTGGTCTTAACTTGTAATTCTTCTACACTTTCAGGTGCAATCATATCTGTATTTTTCGCACCAGATTCATTTACAATTTTTGTAAGTCTTCCAGGATTTTCTAACATTGGACATGGCTTTAACAAATTTTTATTAAAAGGTTGATTGTCGTGGAATCCCATAAAAAGCGGACTCATTAGACATTCCTTGATAGTCTTTTCTCTTATATTTGAATCAGAATAGTGAATAAACACACAAGGTTCCATATCTCCTAAAGAATTTATGTGGAAATAATTTTTGCCGCCAGCGATGCAACCATTTATAAATTCGCCGTCATTTTGAAAATCAATTGTAAAAATATTTTGTGGATATTCACTTGATCTAATTTTTCTAACCTTATAGTAAACATGCTCCCTTTCTTCTGGAGTAAGTAACAAGCTCAAATCAGCATCCTTCCCAACAGGCATATAGTGGAAGTACCAAGCAAGTCTGCATCCATGATCCACAAGCATTTTTATAAATTCATCATCAGTAACATATTTATAATTTTGACTTGTATAACAAATTGAAGCACCATATAAAAGTTTATGCTTCTTCATTAAACTCATTGCCTTCATAACTTTTTGAAATACTCCATTACCTCTTCTAAGGTCAGTGGATTCTTCAGTACCCTCAACACTAAGTGCAAAAGAAAGATTTCCTGCTTTCCTTACTTCTTCACAAAATTTTTCGTCAATTAAAGTTCCATTTGTAAAAATGTGAAAGGCACTGTCATTAAATTCATTAGCAAGTTTAATGATATCATCTTTTCTAACAAGAGGTTCCCCTCCAGTTAAAATAAAAAAGTATGTACCAAGTTCATTTCCCTGTTTTACAATGCTTGCCATTTCATCATAAGTTAAATTATTTTTGTGTCCATATTCAGCAGCCCAGCAGCCAGTGCATTTTAGATTACAAGCAGAAGTTGGATCAAATAAAATTGTCCAAGGAATATTACAGTTATATTCTTTTTGCAATTTATTTCGAAGAGCATTGCCCCTGTAAGCAGCGTTATATCCCAAAGTTCTCACAGAAGTCTTTACAATATTTTCGTCGATTCCATTTACAATATCTGTCCCAAAAGAAACCCATTTTGAATTTGGATCCTTAAGTTCATCCCTCACTCTTTCCAAAGCTTTTTTTGCACTATTTTTTTCACTTGATTCAGGCATTAAATATTTGTCGAATACATTTACTATCTCCATCATTCCCTTTTGTGGATCTTTTTTTAATCTTTTATAGGCAAAATTCACAGCCATTGAAAATAATTTTTCATTTCGTCTTTCCTTAACTGCAATAGTCATCTTAATACCTCCCATAATTACAAAAATCAAAATGCTTGATAGTGAGCTGTAGTATTAAATATCTTAAGATGTTATTTTTAAATTTTCTGAACGTTGTTCATTTGATATCTATATTCTACTACAAATTTAGTGAAATTAAAAGATGTTTATAATATTTATTTAAAATATTATAAAAGTAAAGTATAGGCTTAAATTTAGCACAAAAAAGAGAAGGCTCTTGCCTTCCCTTAATCTCTTTAAATTAATATTTGTAAAATCCTTCGCCTGTTTTTCTTCCAAGAAGTCCTGCTCTAACCATTTTCTTAAGAAGTGGATGTGGTCTGTATTTAGGATCGGCAAATTCAGTGTTAAGAACTTCCATAATTGCAAGTACTACATCAAGTCCTACTAAATCTCCAAGAGCTAAAGGTCCCATTGGATGATTTGCGCCAAGTTTCATTGCTGTGTCAATATCTTCTACTGATGCAATTCCTTCAGCGTAAATTCCAATTGCTTCGTTAATCATAGGAATTAAAATTCTATTTACAACAAATCCTGGAGCTTCCTCAACTTCTACTGGAGTTTTGCCAATTTCTTTTGAAAGTTCGATAATCATATCTTTAACTTTTGGATCAGTTTTCTTTCCAGAAATAACTTCTACTAGTTTCATTGCTGGAACTGGGTTAAAGAAGTGCATACCAATAACTTTTTCAGGTCTTTTAGTAGCTGCCCCAATGTCAGTTATTGAAAGAGATGATGTATTGGATGCAAGAACTGTCTTTTCTTCACAAATTTCACAAAGTTCTGTGAAAATTGCTTTTTTAATCTTAGGATTTTCAGTTGCTGCTTCTATTATAAGATCACAATCTGCTACATCTTTAATATCAGATGATGTAGTTAGATTAGAAAGAGCAGTTTCCATCTCTTCCTTAGTCATTCTTTCTTTAGAAACATTTTTTTCGTAACCCTTTTTGATTTTTTCCATAGCCTTTTCAAGAGCTTCTGGTGCAATATCTCGAACAATTACTTCGTGATATGGTGCAAGTACTTGAGCAATTCCTGCTCCCATAGTCCCTGATCCTACTACTGCTATTTTCATTTTATTCACCTTATTTTCCTTTAAATTCAGTTTTTCCCTTATTTAAAAATGCCTTCATGCCTTCTTTTTGGTCATTAGTTGCAAAACATAGTCCAAAGTGAGTTTTTTCAATTTGCATTGCTGTGTCGATATCTGTTTGAGATCCA
This sequence comes from Peptoniphilus sp. SGI.035, assembly GCF_050315115.1. NCBI lineage: Bacteria > Bacillati > Bacillota > Tissierellia > Tissierellales > Peptoniphilaceae > Peptoniphilus > Peptoniphilus sp. SGI.035. The sequence continues at coordinate 21,918 of NZ_JBNPOJ010000009.1, read as the reverse complement.
TTTACTATTGACTGTTTAGAATATTCTACCGCCTTTGGTGCATTCTTTGCAATTTTTTCTGCCATTTCAATAGCTTTGTCGATTAATTCATCTGGTTCGTAAACGCCATTTACAAGTCCAATTTCTAAAGCTTTTTTAGCATCAATAGTTTCTGCTGTATAGATCAATTCCTTTGCATAACCAGGTCCAATTGTCCTAGAAAGTCTTTGTGTTCCACCAAATCCTGGTGTGATTCCAAGACCAACTTCAGGTTGACCAAACTTTGCTTTTGTAGATGCAAGTCTAATATCACAAGCAATAGAAATTTCACATCCGCCACCTAGTGCAAATCCATTTACAGCTGCTATTACTGGAACTCTACATTTTTCTATTTCCATAAATGTATCCATTCCGAGTTTTGCAAAATCATAAGCTTCACTTGCGGTAAAATTAGCCATTTCACCTATATCGGCGCCAGCTACAAATGATTTTCCTGCACCTGTTACAATGATACATCTCACGTCGTCTTCTATGCGTGCAAAAAATTTATGGAGTTCCCTTAACATTTCAGAGTTTAAAGCATTAAGGCTTTTTTCTCTATTAAGTGTTAAGAGAAGGATACCATGATCTTTTTTTTCTACAATTAAAAATTTATAGTCCATATTAGTCCCTTCCGACAATAAGAGCTGTTCCCATTCCTCCGCCGATGCAAAGTGTTGCTAAACCTTTTTTAGCATCTCTCTTTTGCATTTCAAATAAAAGTGTAGTTAAAATTCTAGCTCCACTTGCTCCAATAGGGTGACCAAGTGCAATTGCTCCGCCATTTACATTTACTTTATTAATATCAAATTTCATAACTTGGTTAACTGCACAAGCTTGAGCTGCAAAAGCTTCATTAGCTTCAATTAGGTCAAGGTCATCAGCTTTAAGTCCTGCAATTTTAAGAGCTTTAGTTGATGATGGAATAGGTCCAGTACCCATAATCTTAGGGTCAACACCTGCTGATGCGTAAGAAATAACATATGCAAGAGGTTCTACACCAAGTTCCTTTGCCTTTGATTCTTTCATTATTACAAGCATTGCTGCTCCATCGTTAATTCCAGATGCATTACCTGCTGTAACTGTACCACCATCCTTTTTGAAAGCTGGTTTTAATTTTGCAAGACTCTCTAAAGTTACTCCTTCTCTAATGTGTTCATCAGTATCAACAATTGTTACATTGCCTTTTCTGTCTTTAACTTCTACAGGAACAATTTCGTCTTTAAATCTTCCTTCTCTTCTTGCTCTTTCTGCATTATTTTGAGATCTTACAGCAAGCTCATCTTGCATTTCTCTAGTAATGCCATATTTTTCAGCTACATTTTCAGCTGTAATACCCATGTGATAATCGTTGAAAACATCCCAAAGACCGTCTTTAATCATTGTGTCAACAACTTTTTTGTCTCCCATTCTTGCTCCCCATCTTTCATTAGTAAGAGCGTATGGTGCCATTGACATTGATTCAGTACCACCTGCAAGTACAATTTCAGCATCTCCAGCTTTAATAACTTGAGCAGCTAAACTTACTGCACGAAGCCCAGATCCACATACCATATTAATAGTAACTGCTGGAGTTTTAATGTCAATTCCTGTTCCTAGAACAACTTGTCTTGCAACATTTTGTCCTTGAGCTGCTTGAAGAACATTACCAATGTAAGCTTCATCAACCATGTCAGCTTTTACATTTGCTCTTTTAAGCGCTTCCTTTGCTGCTACTATTCCAAGTTCTACTGCTGAAACAGTCTTAAATTGACCGCCAAAACTTCCTACAGCTGTTCTTGCAGCTGATGCTATAACAATTCTATCTTCCATTTTTTCCTCCTCATTAGTCGCGTGGTGGCAATACAGTAGCCACACCGTCTAAAACAATTTCTCCCTTTTGATTTGTGCAAGTTGTCTTGAGCTTTAATATTTTTTCTTTAATTATCTCAATTACTTCAACTTTAGCTGTAATTGTATCCCCGAAATAAACAGGTTTAGTAAATTTCATTTCTTGACCCATGTAAATAGTACCTGGACCAGGAAGTTTCATTCCAAGAACTGCAGAAACAAGTCCTGCTGTTAGCATTCCATGTGCAATTCTAGTTTTAAAATTCCCCTTTCCAGCTTCAACTTCGTTTATATGGGCAGGATTCAAATCGCCAGTTATGCCAGCGTAAAGATATACATCCGACTCGGAAATTGTCTTAGAAAATTCAGCAGTATCTCCGATTTTAATTTCTTTAATAGTTTTTCCCATGTGATTTACCTCCTCAAACTTTATTGAATTATACCCATAATTTAAAAAGAATAATTAATATTATAAAATTAATTCATATTTTCTAAAATATCAACGATTTTTTTTGCCGCATGACCATCTCCATAAGGATTTATAGCTTTCGCCATTTCTTCGTATAATTTTTTATTATCTAATAAATCAATTATACTGTTGTAAACATCTTGTGAATTTGTCCCCACAAGTTTAGCTGTCTTTGCTTCTACTCCTTCCATTCTTTCAGTCTCATTTCTAAGAACTAAAACAGGTTTGCCGAGAGCTGGGGCTTCTTCTTGCACTCCACCAGAATCTGTAACTACAAATTTTACCCTTGCCATTAGGTTTGAAAAAGGCATATAGGAAAGTGGTGCAATAAGATGAACTCTGTCTAAATCAGAAAAATATTTTTTTGCAGTACTCCTCACAATTGGATTTAAGTGAATTGGAAATACAATTTCAATATTTTCTCTTTCAATAACTACTCTCCTAATTGCAGAAAAAATATTTTCCATTGGCTCTCCCCAATTTTCTCTCCTATGCGCAGTAAGTAGTACTACTTCTTTATTATAATCTAAATTATTCAAAATTTCATCGTCAAATACAAAATCTTCTTTAACAGAATACTTCAATGCATCAATTACAGTATTTCCAGTAATAAAAATATTTTTGTCATCATAGCCTTCTCTCAAAAGATTTTCTCGATTTGATTCTGTTGGCGCAAAATGATAATTAGCGAGTACCCCAGTGAGTTTTCTATTTGCTTCTTCAGGATAAGGTGAGTACAAGTTTCCTGACCTTAGTCCAGCTTCTACATGTCCTATTTTTATTTTCTTATAGAAGGCGGCAAGTGCTGCAGCAAATACTGTCGTAGTATCTCCCTGCACCAAAAGGATATCTGGCTTTAATTCTTCTAAAATGTCTTCAATTCCCAAAAGTGTTTTTGTAGTAACATCTGTAAGAGACTGACCTTTTTTAAAAATATTTAAATCGTAATCCGGCTTTATATCAAAAATTTCTAGCACTTGGTCTAGCATTTCTCTATGTTGACCTGTTACACAAGTGTAGCTTTCGATATTATGTCTTTTTTCAATCTCTTTTATTATTGGAGCCATCTTAATGCCTTCAGGTCTTGTACCAAATACAAATAATACCTTCATTTATTCCTCCTTATTTTTTAACATTCCAGCAGCTATTCCTGTTAAAAGTATTATTAAAATAACTGCTATTGAAATAATAAGTGCAATTGATGAATGGAACTTTGAAATTACATTTGCTAGTATTCCAAATATTGCTGATATTGAATATAAAATCACAACTGTTTGTCTTTGATTTAATCCTAACTTCAAAAGCCTGTGATGAAGATGTCCCTTGTCAGCTTGAACTATTGACTTCCCAGAAAGTTTACGTCTTAACATAGCAAAGGCTGTGTCAAATACTGGCACGCCTAAAATTAATACTGGAACAAAAATCATAAGTATTGCCGCTTGTTTCAAAAATCCTGAAATACTTATATATGAAAGCATAAATCCAAGATACAAAGCTCCCGTATCTCCCATAAATATTTTTGCAGGATTAAAGTTAAAGGGCAAGAATCCAAGACAAGCACCTGCTACAAGGGCACATACTAAGCTAACATCAAATCTTTTCATTTGATATGTTATAAAAAACATTGAAATGGCACATATCATTGATACTCCTGATGCAAGTCCATCTAATCCATCTATTAAATTTATTGTATTTGTAATTCCACACACCCAAAAAATTGTAACCGGTATGGAAAGCATATTTAAAATAAGTAGTGCATCCTCATAATTAAAGGGATTTGTGAAAAACTCTATTTTCATGCCACCTGCTATAAGAATTATGGCTGCAATAATCTGAAAACCAAATTTTAATTTTGGACTGAGGTCATATTTGTCGTCATATAGTCCAGAAAATGCAATTACAAGAGAACTTATTATTGTACAGATAAGTGTCTTATTGATAGGTAAAAAAACAAGCATTAAAATAGTTACACTTATTACCATTGCAATACCGCCACCTACTGGAATTGGTTTTTTATGAACTCTTCTTGTATCCTTTGGCACATCTAAAAATCCCTTCTTTTTTGCAAGCTTTATGACAAAGGGCATTTGTACAAAAGTCAAAATAAAAGCTGCAAAAAAAGGAACTAAATAATTATACATATTTACCTCTTACTTCGTTCCAAATAACCTATCTCCTGCATCTCCAAGTCCAGGTACGATATATTTATCCTCATTTAATTTTTCATCTAGTGCAGCAATATAAATATCTACATCTGGATGAGCTTCTTGCACTGCCTTTAATCCTTCTGGTGCAGCTAATAAATTTATTGATTTAATATTTTTTGCACCATTTCTTTTTAATTCGTCAATGGCTTCAATAAGTGATCCACCTGTTGCAAGCATTGGGTCCACAATAATCATTTGTCTTGATGCTACATCTTTAGGTAATTTTGAATAATAAGTAACTGGCTTTAAAGTTTCTGGATCTCTGTACATTCCAATGTGACCAACTCTTGCTGCTGGTATTATTGTAAGAAGTCCTTCCACCATACCAAGGCCTGCTCTTAAAATAGGCACTATTCCAATTTTTTTACCGGAAATTCTTTTTCCAATAGCTTTTCCAATAGGAGTTTCAATTTCAATATCTTCTGTTTCCAAATCTCTTGTAACTTCATAGCCCATTAATGTTGCTATTTCATTTACAATTTGTCTAAATTCCATGGAACTTGTTTCTTTTCTTCTAATTATTGTCATCTTGTGATCAATAAGTGGATGTTTTATTATTGTGTATCCCATATTATTCCTCCTCAATTTTATTTACTCTTTTAATATGTCTTCCGCCTTCAAATTTTTCATTTAAAAAAGCTTCTACTATTTCTATTGCCATATCGTGGCCAATTAATCTTGCACCCATTGCAAGTACATTTGCATTATTGTGTCGTCTTGCAAGTTTAGCAGAATAGGGTTCAGAGCAAAGTGCAGCTCTTATTCCCTTAACTTTATTAGCAGCAATTGAAATTCCAATTCCTGAACCGCAAATAACAATTCCAAAATCCATTTTATTATCTATAACTGCGTGTCCAACTGCGTGTCCATAATCTGGATAATCCACACGACTATCGTCGAAGGGTCCTATATCTTTTACTTCAATGTTTTTTTCTTCTAAGTATTTTATTACATCTTTTTTTAAATAAAATCCTGCGTGATCAGAACCAATTGCTATTTTCATTTTATCTCCTAAATTCTCATGACGACTTTTCCACTGCAAGCTTTTAAAAGTCTATTCATAATACTAAGACCAATTCCCCTTAGTTCAAAGCCCTCTGCAAAAATTATGTCTACATTTTCTTCATCACATCTTCTCAATGCGTCAAATAGATTTGATGCAACTTCTTCAAGATGTTCTCTTGAGCCAAGGTTTATTAAAAGTTTTATATCTAAATTTTTGTACTGGTCATAAGTTTCATCAGTTGCAAGAACTGCAATCTTTTTGCCCTTATTTTCGCTAATATTTTTTTTAATTTCATTTACAACTTTATCTAGTCTTCCACCAAAACAAATTGCCTCTGCCCTTGGTGCATAATGTCTATATTTTTGTCCCGGAGATTTTGGAATTTCCCCACTTTTTGAATCAATTGTGGCACTATCTATTGCAATGTTTTTATCGATTTCTCTTAAATCTTCTAGAGTAATTTTCCCTGGTCTTAAAATCATTGGCGGATCAACTGTTACATCAAGCACAGTAGATTCAATTCCAACCACAGAATGACCACCATCTACTATTATATCTACTCGACCTTCTAAATCTTCTATAACGTGCTCCACTTTAGTTGGAGATGGTCTACCAGATAAATTTGCAGAAGGAGCTGCCACTGGAAAGCTTACTGATTTTAAAATATCGTGGGCTATCTTATTATTTGGCTCTCTTATTGCAACAGTTTCAAGTCCACCAGTTGCTTCATTTGGTATAATCTCAGATCTCTTAAAAATAATAGTAAGAGGTCCTGGCCAAAATTTTTCAATGCATTTTTTTGCAACATCGGGAATTTCTGAAACTAATTCCTCAAGTTGTGAATTTTCTGCAATGTGAAGTATTAGTGGATTGTCGCTAGGTCTGCCCTTTGCTTCGTATATTTTTTTACAAGATCTCTTGTTAAGTCCATTTCCTCCAAGTCCATAAACTGTTTCTGTTGGAAAGACAACAAGACCTCCATCACTTAAAGTTTCACTGATTTTCTTAAGATAAATTTTATCTTTTGCATTTCCTTTAAATTTAATAATATCTGTTTTCAAAAAAAAACACCTCTATTGTTAACATTATACCAAGAATAGAAGTGTTTTTTAATACTTAATCCTTATTTAATTTTCTGTGTGGGATAATTTTTCCATTTTTAACATTTTCTTCGAACTCTTTAATTATTTTTTCAAAAACTTCATCATCAGTTAAAATTGTAATTCCAACTTCAACTATTGCAGCAATTACTTTCTTCATTTGGCTAAAGGCATAATCTGTCATAGTTGCCTCTCTAAGTTCCACTGTATGTCCATTTACACTTTCATCTGCAATTTTAAAATATCCGTGAATAGTTGGCACTTCGTGAGAAAAATTTCCTGCGTCAGTAGAACCCTTGTTGAGTTCAATATCCTTTATCTCTTCGTCGAGATATTTTTCTAGTTTTTCTTTTAAAACTGCGTTAAAGGCATTATTCCTAACTGTATTGTCATTTCCCTTTTCATATTCAGAAATTTTAACTTCACAACCTGTAGCAAGAGCTGCTGCCTTTGCACAATTTTCTAATTTTTCTAAAATTTCTAATAAATCTTTTTTCTCTGGACTTCTTGCGTAAAATCTTGAGTCCGTGTAATCTGGAATAATATTTGCAGCTTTGCCACCATCTTTTATTATCCCGTGGATTCTCGTGCCATCTTTAGTCTCTTGTCTTAGAGCATTTATTGCAGAAAATAAGACTATTTGTGCGTCTAGTGCGTTGATTCCCTTTTCAGGTGCATCTGATGCGTGAGAAGTTTTGCCAAAAAATTCAAATCTTCTTGTTGAAAGTGCAAGTGAATTTGGCGTAAGTGAATTATAGGAGGCTGGATGCATTTCAATTGCAACATCTACATCCTTTAATTCATCTGAATTTGCAATTTCAATTTTTGTTCCTCCAACTTCTTCTGCTGCAGTTCCAAAAACTATTACCCTTCCGCCAATTTCGTCGATTAGTTTAGAAAGGACAATGCCTGCTCCAGTTGCAGTTGCACCTAAAATATTATGACCACATCCATGACCAATCCCTGGAAGTGCATCGTATTCTGATAAATAGGAAACTGTCCTGCCCTCTTTTTTTGAGTCATAAACAGCCTTAAAAGAAGTTTCACATCCCATGTAGGGACATTCTATTTCAAAGCCATGTTTTTTTAATAAATCAATGTGTGCCTTTGAAGATTTATATTCTTCAAATCCAAGTTCTGGATTTTCATAAATAAATTTTCTAAGTTCATCTAGTTCTCCTGAAATTTCTTCAACTTTTTTTAATATATCCATAATTCACCTACTCATTTATTCTATAATATTCGTACTTTTTATAATTTTCGTATAGCTCTTTTGCTTCACCTTTTACATCTTTTCTAGGATAAGTATTAATTCCGTCAAATATAAAATTTCTAGAAATAATTGGAAGTTTTTTCCTAAGTTCCGAATTGTATATAAAGAAATTATCCACTTTATTGTAGTTTAACATATCAAGAACAATTGAAGAAAGATAATTGGCAGAAATTGCGTTTCCATCTTTTACTTCAACATTTTCTCTATTTAAAAATGCTTTTCCACTTTCATTTGCAACTATTACATAGGGTGTTGAATAAAATTCAATTTCCTTTTCCAAATCATCGTTGGACAATTTTATCCCAATTTCATCAAAAGCGCTTGGGTCATTTCCAAGTCCAGGCAAGTGGTCGCCGTAAAATACCATAATAGTTGGTTCTTCTAAACTCATCATCATGTCATAAACTTCGCCAAGCATTATGTCCATATCCTTTATTCCAAGAAAATAAGATCCAAAATTATTTGCAGCATCATCTGATAAAGTAGCATCACATTCGTAAGGCAAGTTTTTTCCATATTTATCGTAAAAATATGGTCCATGGTTTTGAATATCTAATCCATAGCTAAAAATTGGCTCATCAGAATTATTTACAGCTTCTAAAAATCTATTTCTATATATTTCTGAAAATTGTCTTTCTGAAACATATCCACCTTTTATTTCAGGATTTTCTATATTTTCTAAAAAATAATTATCCTTAAAACATAATTTTGGATATACATTTTGCCTTCCATAAAACCATGCATATCCTGGATGGAATGCCATAGTCTTATATCCTATTGTATCTAAAAGACTTGGAAGTGATGAAACGTCTCTTTTTATTGCGTTAAAGGCAAAACTTTCATCAGGTGCACAGTCAATAGTAAGTGCACCTGTTAGCACATCAAATTCAGTATCTCCCGTTCCTCCGCCGAAGGAAGGAGTTACAATTCTACCATGCATCACAGAGTTCTTCTTTAATTTTTTAAAATTATAGTTTGGATCATTCTCCTTAGAGAAATGAAATTTTGGATTTTCCGAAAGATCAGTAAAGGCTTCCCCCATTATCCAAATAATATTTGGACGCGGATTATTTTTTATTACAGAAATTTCTTCTCCATGGTCAACTCTGTCTATTTTTTCTGTTTCTTTTTTATTATAGCCCTCTGGCGCTCTTACAAAAGATTTTTTTAGATTAAATATAAAGGCAAAATTAAAACCCTTGGAGTTAAAGTGATCTATTAAATTATATTCATTTCCAATAAGTGGTAAACTATTGTATATTGCATCCTTTGAGTAAATAAAATTAAATAATAAAGCGGATACAATTAACATAGAAAGAATTGATAATAATCTGTCCTTTACATTTAACTTTTCACTCTTAAAAAAACGTGAAATAAAAATTGCAAAAACAAGAAATATTACAAAAATTACTATGGAAGTAACATCAGGATGAAAGGAATTTTGTGACATTTTAAAAGCTTCCAAAGATAATCCAATATCAGATATTCTAAAGGGTGCACTTCTATAAAATACCTTTGTCCTATGTACTGTAAATAATATTAAATAAAAGATCGTATTAAAAATTAGTGCAAATCTTCGCCTCCCAAAAATTCCTTGAAATAAAATTCCTGTTAGAAAAATGGGAATAAAATTTAAAATTAATACAATGGGACTTCTTAATATTTTTTCAATAATTCCTGTATCACTTGGGGCAAGAAGTAGCATTGCAAGAGTTATTACCAAAGAAAATAAAATTTGGCTTACTATATCTATAATATTAAAGCTTCTAGCCTCACTATTTTTTTCTTTATTAAACAAAAAATCACCTTCCAGTGCATTATTATATAATATATTGTAAAGTTTTTGTAAATTTTTGTAAACTCTTTATAATCTTATATACTTTTATTAAAATTTTTTACACCAAGTTATTTTTATCAATTTTAATTTACTAACCACTTTTTTAATAAATTTTATTTAAAATTAAAAAGGCTGCCGAAGCAGCCTTAGTTTCTCTTTACAGAGTGAAGATTGGTATAACTTATTATTAATCTTAGGAGTTATGGGGTGTCCCAAAATCAAAGTATTTTGTTAAATGACATTAACTATCATTAACTGTCTTTATTATATTATGTTTTTGTTAATTTGTAAAGTCTTTTTGATAGTTTTTATCATTTTTTATTTTACGAGAATTTATTTAAAAATTTTAATGCTTTAAAATCCATAAAAGTCATAAAATTATTGTTTTTATTTTTAAAATTATCCCAACTCTTAATTATAAAAATTTTGCACTAAAAAATGCACCCAAGGAGGTGGGTGCAAGGGGATTCCGGTAATTGTGATATTAAGGAAAAAGCTGGTAAACTATAAGGGATTCTTAATAAAATATTTCACAATTATCTTGTACATAGTATATAATAAAACTATTATAAAATAAATTAATAAAAATTTGTATTAATAACAAAAATTATTTGATTGGAGAAAACATGAATTTCGAAAGTATTTACTATTTTACAGAGCTCGCTAAAACTCTAAACATGAATGAAACTGGCGACAAACTTTATATATCACAACAAACTTTGTCTAATCACATAAAAAGGCTTGAAGATTATTATGGAACAAAATTATTTTTTAGGAAGCCAAAGCTTATGCTCACTCCCATTGGCGAAGAATATTTAAGGTATGCAGAAAAACTTCTTACAGCTGAAGCTGACATGATAAATAAAATTAGAGATATGGAAAGTGAAGATATTGGCAAATTAATAATAGGTGCATCTTCTCCTAGAGCTGATATTTTTATTCCATCAATTATAGAAAAATTTACTGAAGAATTTCCAAAAGTTGGTCTAGTGCTTCACGAAAAGCAATCTCACGAACTTGAAGAAATGTGCGTGGAAAATAAAATAGATATTGCTATAAGCATTGACGAAAATTATAAAAATGAAAATTTAAAATCTCGCCTTCTCTTAGATGAAAAATTGTACTTGTGCGTTAGTGACAGGCTTTTAAAAAAATATGTCCAAGACTTAGAATCTTTAAAGGAAAAATCCTTTGAAAGAATTAATTTAAAAGATTTTGAAAAAGTTCCCTTCCTACTTTACACTCAAGACAATAGAATAAGATCTTTGATCAATAAAAGTTTTAAAGATGCAGGTGTTAGACCAATTGACTACATAGAGACTGCCTATTCACGAATAGCCCTTGCCATTTGCAATAAAGCTCTTGCTGCAGTATTTATTTCTCAAATGAATATAAAAAGATGGATGCACGAATTTGATGACGATATTAATATTTTTCCACTTTACTCAAAAAATAAACCTGTAACTCTTGGCATCTATGCAATAAAAAATAAAAATAGATATATTACAAAATATGCAAAAAGATTTGTAGAACTTTTGGAAGAATACTTTGATTCAATTAATTCAGAAAAATTAGAAAAAATCTCAAAAAAGTAGGTGAAGTATAAAACTTCACCCACCTTTTTTATTTAAAATCCATTTTCAAATTCTTGTCTAAATCTATTAAATAAATCTTGTTGTTCTTGTTGCCTTTGTTGATATTCTTTAGCTCTTGCTTCTTCTTGAGCTTTAATATCCTTTTGTGCTTCCTTATCATTTTCTATTGAATAATTAGAAAATTTAACTTCCGTAGTTTGTGCCTTTCCCTTTCTTACATAGCTAACTTCAGCACTATCTCCTTCTTGATATTTGTACAAAATTGACTTTAAGGCATTGTTGTCATTTACTTCGTCCTTTCCAATTTTAGTAATAATATCTCCAGCTTCAAGTCCAGCTTTAGCTGCAGGTGATCCTTCATAAACTTTGTATACAAAAATTCCTTTTTCTACATCAGTTTTTCCATTAAATACTTGTGCTGCAACATTTAAGTTCATTGTAAGCATTCCCATTGACATTTCTTTGTAGCTTCCAGTTTCTATGACTTGTTTTACAATTGGTTTTATAAAATTAATTGGAATTGAAAATCCAAGTCCCTCTGCTGATTGAACTTTTACAGTGTTTATTCCTATGACTTCACCCTCTGCATTTAAAAGTGGACCACCAGAATTTCCGCCGTTAATTGAGGCATCGGTTTGGATAAGTCCTGTCATATATCCTCCACCACTTACTGCACCAACATATCTGTCAAGTCCAGAGATTATTCCTTGAGTTACAGTTTGTGAAAATTGCAATGAAATTGGATTTCCAATTGCAATTGCTACATCTCCAATGGAAAGCTTATCAGAATCCCCAAGGGTTGCTACATTTAATTTTTCCTTAGTATTAACTTTTACAATGGCAAGATCCACATTCTCATCTGCCCAAATAGTTTTTCCTTGAATGTCTTTTTCATTGTTAAGTCTAACTGTTACATCGTCTACTACTTTGTTGTTTAATTTTACAACATGGGCATTTGTAAGGATGTATCCCTTTGGATGTACTATTACACCTGAGCCCACACCTTGAATTTCAACTTGACCAAAGAATGATTGTTGTACTCCCTTTGTTGTAATTCCTACAACTGATGACATTGATTTTTTTGCAACAGCAGATGCAACGCTAACATTATCCTTCGCAGAAATTGTTATATTAGAATTTCCTTCATTTGATGTAGATGAATTCACATTAGGCAATATTTTATAAGTTGTAATTGCCGAACCAATTATTCCACCAATTAGTGAAAAAACTAAAGCTATTATAACAATTATTTTTCCCATACCTTTATTTTTTTCGTTTCTATTGTTATCCATATTTTCCCCCTTACTTTTTTATATATATTAGAATGATTATGTGAAAAATAAATGATTTTATTATCAAAGGTTTTTGAAAAATTAAACAACCTTAAAAATTTTGTACAATTTTCATACTAATAATTAAAAAGAGACCTTTCGAGGTCTCTAAAATATTTTTTAAATTATTTTCCAAAAGCAGGGATAACTGCTCCTTTGAATTTTTCTTCAATTAATTTCTTTGCTGCATCAGAATTTAAAACTTCAATTAATTTTTTGAATTTTTCTTTTTCAGCATCTTCTTTTCTAATTGCCACTAAATTTGCATAAGGTGAATCCTTTGATTCTAAGAAAATTGAATCTTTAGTTGGGTCAAGACCCTTTCCAATTGCAAAGTTTGAATTTATAACTGCCGCTCCAGCATCCTTATAAACTTGTACAATTGAAGGTGCATCCATTGCTGTAAATTTTAAATTCTTTGGATTTTCTGCAATATCTTTTTCTGTTGAATTAAGATTTGTCTTGTCTTTTAATTTAATAAGACCAGCATCTTCAAGAAGTATTAATGCTCTTGCTCCATTGCTTGGGTCATTAGGTATAATAATTTCTGATCCATCCTTGATTTCGTCCACTGATTTATATTTTTCTGAATATAAAGCCATTGGTTCGATATGAACATATCCAAGTACAGCAAGATTTTTGATTCCTCTTTCTTCTACAAAACTATCAAGGTATGGTTTGTGTTGGAAGAAGTTTGCATCAAGATCTCCCGCTTCAAGTTGTAGGTTTGGTTGAACATAATCGTCAAAATTTACAACTTCAACATCAAGTCCTTGTTTCTTAAATTCATCCTTTAATCCCTCGATAATTTCGCCATGAGGTGTTGGTGAAACACCGATTACGATTTTGTTATCTCCATCCTTTGTTTCTTCTGCAACAGCCTTGTTGCCTTCTGCCTTTGTGTTTTCCTTTTTTGCTCCACCACAAGCTGTAAGTGTTAGAGCAAGCACTAGTGAAAGTGCTACAATAATTTTTTTCATTTTTTTCTCTCCTTTTATTTTTATTTATATTAATTCTAAAAAATTAGAATAAACACCTATCTTTTATCAATTTTATCCGCTATTTTATTTCCAATAAATTGTACAATTTGTACGAGAATTATTATTACGATTACTGCTGACCAAAGTATTAACGGCTCATTTCTTTGGTAGCCATATCTGTTGGCAATATCTCCTAGTCCGCCACCACCCATGACACCAGCCATTGCTGAATAACCTATTACATTAATAACTGTCATAGTTATTCCAGCAACAATCATTGGCATTGCTTCTGGTATTAAAACTTTAAAAATAATTTCTCTCTTAGTTGAGCCCATAGATTTGGCTGCTTCAATTACACCTTGATCCACTTGTATAAAATATCCTTCCATTAACCTTGCCACAAAGGGTGCAGCTGAAAGTGAAAGTGGAATTATCATTGCTGCTGTTCCATAGGATTTTCCAACTATAAGCCTAGATAGAGGAAATACAACTATCATTAAGATTACGAAAGGAAAGGACCTAAGAACATTTATTATCCCATCTAATGCCGAATAAATTTTTGTTGATTCAGTTAGACCACCTGGTCTTGTAGTAGTCAAAATTATTCCCAGTGGAATTCCTATTGCAAGAGCAATAATTGTAGATGCTATTACCATTACAAAAGTCTGTGGAATTGCCGGCAAAACTATATCGATTATTCTATCCATCTAAAGCACCTCCACATTTACATTATTTTCCTTTAAATATTCAATGGCTTTAATTCTCTCTTCTTCTTTTCCAAGAATTTGAACTGTAAGATAACCAACACTTGAAATATTCAACTTATTTATATTTCCCGAAAGAATTGAAACATCCACATCAAATTTCTTTACGCATTTTGAAAGAATTGGTTTGTCATAATTATCATCTGCATAGGAAAGTCTCAAAACATCTCCCTTATAGTCAGCGCTATTTACATAACCTTCTTCAACTTCATCTTCCAAGTTTTTTATAAAGGACCTTGTAACAGAAGATTTTGGATTTCTAAAAAGTTCCTTAGTTTCATTTTCTTCTATTATTTTTCCATTTTGCATTACTGCTATTCTGTCGCAAATTTCCTTTGCCACTTCCATTTGGTGAGTGATCATAACTATTGTCATGTTGAATTCTTTTACAATTTTTTTCAAAAGATTTAAAACAGATTCTGTGTTTGCTGGGTCAAGCGCTGATGTTCCTTCATCTGAAAGTAAAATAGAAGGATTTGTAGCAATGGCTCTTGCTATTGCAACTCTTTGTTTTTGTCCTCCTGATAATTCTGATGGATAGGAGTTTTTCTTTTCCTTTAAGTCAATAAAATTCAAAAGTTCATCTACTCTCTTTTCAATTTCACTTTTATTCATACTAGAAATCTCTAAAGGATAAGCAATATTCTCAGCAACAGTCTTTTGCATAAAAAGATTAAAATATTGGAAAATCATTCCCATATCTTTTCTTGCAATCCTAAGTTCTTTCTCGTCTAAATTAATAATAGACTTACCATCCACTAAAATTTCTCCACTTGTAGGTTCCTCCAACCTATTGATGCATCTAACGAGAGTGGATTTTCCTGCACCAGAAAGACCAATCACTCCAAAGATTTCTCCTCTATTTACTTTGAAAGAAACATCATCTAAAGCTCTAAAAGTTCCATCCTCAGTTTTAAATTCTTTAACCAAGTTTTTTACTTCTATCATTTTTCCTCCATTACAAATAAAAAAAGCTTCCGCCCCATAAGGACGAAAGCTCGTGTTACCACCTTAATTTATCACTTTCTCGCGAAAGCAACCTCTTCAAGTACAATCATACTCTACTTCTATAACGGGAAGTCCCGTAAATACCTAATATCAGTATTTCCTAGAAAAGGCCATGTTCCCTAAAAACTCATCCACTTCTTTCACCACAACGAAGCTCTCTTTACTCAAAATTTTAAGGTACTCTTCTTCTCAAAAAGTTTATTTATGAATTGTTTATTATTATATTAACAATTAAATTAAAAGTCAACTATTTTTTTAATTTGTTACAAGAGTTTTTAAATCATCTTCTACGTTTGTAATTCCAGAAATTCCAAAATTATCAACTAAAACTTTCACAACATTTGCTGAAAGGAAGGCTGGAAGAGTTGGTCCAAGGTGAATGTTTTTTACTCCTAGAGATAAAAGTGCAAGCAAAACTATTACAGCTTTTTGTTCGTACCAAGCAATATTATATACAATAGGAAGGTCGTTTACACTTTCTACTCCAAAGGCATCAACAAGAGCAAGAGCTATTTGAATAAGTGAATAAGAGTCATTACATTGACCTGCATCTAAAACTCTTGGAATTCCATTAATATCACCTAAATTTAACTTGTTATATCTATATTTTGCACATCCCGCAGTTAAAATAATAGTTGAATCAGGAAGATTTTTTGCAAACTCTGTATAATAATTTCTATTGGACATTCGCCCGTCACAGCCTGCCATGACAATAAATTTTTTGATATTGCCATTTTTTACATTTTCAATAACTTTATCAGCAAGTTCTATAACTTGACTATGTGCAAAACCTCCAACAATACTTCCTTTTTCAATTTCTTCTGGTGAATCACATTTTTTTGCCATTTCAATAATTTTTGAAAAATCTTTGTGTCCCTCTTTATCTTCTTCAATATATTCACATCCAGGATAACCTGCTGCCCCAGTAGTAAATAATTTATCTTTGTAAGAATCCTTTGGCGGAACTATACAATTTGTAGTCATGAGGATTGGTCCATTAAAGGATTCAAACTCTTCTCTTTGTTTCCACCACGCATTTCCATAATTACCAACGAAGTTTTCATATTTTTTAAACTTTGGATAATAATTTGCAGGCAACATTTCAGAGTGAGTATAAATGTCAACTCCAGAATCCTTTGCTTGCTCTAAAAGCATTTCAAAATCCTTTAAGTCATGACCTGAAACTAAAATTCCAGGATTTTTTCTCGTTCCAATATTAACTTTAGAAATTTCAGGATTTCCATAAGTTTTAGTATTGGCAGAATCAAGTGTTGCCATAGCCTCATATCCCATAGATCCAGTTTCAAGTGTTAGTGAAATTAATTCATCAATGGTTTTTTCTTTTAATAGTTCTGCCATTGCCTTTAAAATAAAATTATTTACCTTTTCATTTTCATATCCAAGGACCTTTGCGTGTCTTGTGTAGGCAGCCATCCCCTTTAATCCATAAGTTATAAGTTCCTTTAAACTTCTTATGTCTTCATTTTTTTCGCTTAAAACCGAAACTTCGTGAGAATTTATTTTTTTACTGATTTCTGAAAAATCTACTGAAGACCACATTGCTGCTTCGCTATAATCTTTATCTTCTCTTAAAGAATTCATGAGCTCAACTGTTTTGACTATTCTTTCTTTTATTGCAGCATTGTCAAAATTTGCATTAGTAATAGTTGTAAATAAATTTATAATAATCCTATCAACAACTTCACTTTCTTTATTTTCCCTTTTAACTGCAATTTCAGATAGACCCTTTGAAATCCAAATCAAAAAATCTTGCAAATTTGCAACTTCAGATGTCTTTCCACATACTCCAATATTTACACAACCGCTATTTTTAAATGTCTCTTGACATTGAAAACAAAACATATTCATATTCTTCCTCCTATTCATTAGCAAAATCAAATATCAAATAACTTTCTATAAACATTTTAGTATTATAACAATAGGATTACTGTTGCATATGCAACAATTATTTATAATATTTTAAAAATTACTGGAAAATTTTTAAGTGCATACTTGATATTTTAAATCCTCAACTTTTTTCTAAAAAAATTAGACCCATGCGTGCATGAGTCTCTCTATATTTGTATTAATGATGCTTATGAATTGATAAAGTGTATTGTTTTCAATATTTAAAAATCGCTTTATCAATTTTTTGTATATCCAATAATAGATAATCTTTTGTTTCCAACATTATTTTGTCTATAAATTTTCGCCTCTTCAATCAATAAATAAATTATTAACAAGATTTTTCTCAAAATCAACAAAATAAAAATGCAAATTTACAACCTTTTAATTTTATTCATATCTTGCTTCTTCTAAATTATTATTTGTAAAGGATGTAGAAATCGCAGATGTTGGGCACGCCTTTATACACTCTCCGCATCTTATACATTCTAAAGCCCTTTGATTCTTTGACATATCTACATCCATTTTACAAATTCTTTTACATTTTCCGCAAGAAATACAATTGTCATTAACATGATATTGATAAAAAGAAAATTTATTAGTTAATGCGTAAAATGCACCCAGTGGACATAAATATTTACAAAAAGGTCTGTAAAAAAATATCGAAACTATTATTATTGTTCCAAGAATAACTGACTTTAACAAAAATAAATTGCCAAGTGCAGCCCTAATACTTTTGTTTGCCAGTGAAAGAGGAATTCCTCCTTCAAGTATTCCCTGAGGACAAATGTATTTGCAAAAATATGGAGAGGCTGTACCTAATTTATCAGTCAAAAATACTCCAAATAGCCAAACTACAAATACCAAAATAAAATACTTAATATACTTTAAAAAACTAAATCTTCTAGTGCTAAATTTTTTCGATGGAATCTTATGAATAAGATCTTGAAAAAACCCAAAGGGACACAAAAATCCACAAATTAATCTACCAAATATAGTTCCAAATAATAACATTAATCCTGTTACATAGTAGGCAAAATTAAATTTGGAAGACCCAACTACTGCTTGAAAAGAACCAATTGGACAAGCTAAAGTAGCTCCTGGACAAGAGTAACAATTAAGTCCTGGCACACAAGCACTCTTTAACTTTCCTGTATATATATTTCCCTTAAAAAAATTAGGAATATGTATGTTTGTAATGAGAGCAAAAGAACCCTGCACGAAATTTCTTTTATTTCTTAATTTCCCAAAAAAATTACTCAGCTTATCCAATTCCAACACACTCCAAACATATCCTAATAGCCTTTGAAAGCACAGTATCAACTTCTGACCTGTAAGCTCCCAAAAAAATAAAAGCAATGGACAAAATCAACATTAAGTATGAAAATTTTCTATTCATAATACCTTTCATATATTCACCTCGTTTTATAGTATACATTAATAATGTTAAAAATGTTAGTAAAAATTTATTTTTATAAAAATTTTTTAATAATAAATCAATAACATTTTTATTCTTTGAAATGACCAAAGAAGATTTTAAAAATATATAATAATCAATTTATTCAATAAATTAAAATTAGTATATCTTATTAGTATGAAATCGTTATTGTTTTTCTTGATTTAATTTTATAATTAATTAATAATTTAGTATTAAAAATCTTCACAAAGCTTATAAAAAGAAGTATAATTGAGCTGAAGAAAATCAAAATTTTCTTTTACCATATTTGCGCCATTTTTTTGAAAACGCTATTATTAGTCATTTACAAATTTTTATTAGGGAGGTTGATAATCAATTAAATTTTTAGGAAAAATCTCTTTGTTTTATTTTTGTTTGTTTTAAGGAGGCTTTTATGGAAAACAAAAATTTAAAACCTAAGGCGAATGGTGCAGCACTTCTTCCTTTTATAGTTTTTGTGCTTGTATATCTTGCTACTGGAATAATTTTAAACTCAATGGGAATAGAAATGGCGTTTTACCAAGTAGCAGCACCGGTATGTATTTTGCCAGCTATTATTTTGGCTTTTATTATGTTTAAAGGCACAATTGATGACAAATTTAACGATTTTGTTCACGGTTGTGGAGACGAAAACATAATAATAATGTGTCTTATCTACATATTAGCTGGAGCATTTGCAACAGTTTCAAAATCATCTGGTGGAGTTGATTCTGTTGTAAACTTTGCACTTTCTTTAATCCCTGTTCAATATATTACAGCTGGAATATTTTTAATCAGCTGTTTTATTTCCATCTCTACAGGAACTTCCGTAGGAACTATTTCAGCAGTTGGACCTATTGCTGTTGGCGTTGCTACAAAAGGAAATCTTCCTCTTACACTTGTTCTTGGATCACTTGTAGGAGGAGCAATGTTTGGCGATAATCTATCAGTTATTTCTGATACAACAATTGCAGCAACAAGGACTCAAAACGTAGGAATGAGAGACAAATTTAGAGCAAATATTAAAATTGCCATACCTGCAGCTATAATTACTTTTGTAATTTTATTAATTGTAGGGAAGCCTGAAGGCGAAGTAGTTCTTGATGATTTGAGTTATAAATTTATTTTAATAGTACCTTATCTTTTCGTGTTAATCTCAGCTCTTGCTGGAATGAATGTATTTTTAGTATTAACTAGCGGTATTGTTCTATCAGGAATTATTGGAATATTCACTGGTGGACTAACTATGATGACCTTCGCTCAAAAAATTTTCGAAGGATTTAGTGGAATGTTTGAAATTTTTCTATTATCACTTTTAACTGGAGGTCTTTCCTATATGGTTTCTAGTAATGGTGGTATTGAATGGCTAGTTGAAAAAATTAGGAGCTTCGCAAAAGATGTTAAATCCGCTGAAATTTCAATTGCTCTTTTAACTCTATTAACAGATGCTGCAACTGCAAACAACACTGTTGCAATTATTATTGACGGCCCTGTTGCAAAAGAAATTTCAAAGGACTTTAAAGTTGACCCAAGAAGATCTGCTTCATTCCTAGATACATTCTCTTGCGTAATGCAAGGTATAATTCCTTATGGTGCACAAATTTTAATCGCAGCTGGACTTACTAAAGAACTTGGTGCACTAGCTGTATCCCCTATTCAAATAGTTCCATTCCTATGGTATCAAGCACTACTTGCTATTTTTGCAATTCTTTCAATCTTTATTAGATTTGCAGATCCTAAAGATAAATGGGATTTTGAAAATGACGTACCATTAACTAAAAATAATGTAAACACAAAATAATTGTAAGAAAGTAATTTTATTAAAAAAATTTAATTTTGATTTATTTAAAAAGGAGAAAATTATGAATAGTAAAGATGAACTTAAAAAAATGCATTTTGAAACTAAAGCAATTCATGGCGGATATGAAAAAAATAAATATGGTGCACTAGCAACTCCAATCTATCAAACATCTACATTTATCTTTGACAATGCAGAGCAAGGTGGAAGAAGATTTGCACTAGAAGAAGATGGCTACATTTATTCAAGACTTGGAAATCCAACTAATGCACAGGTAGAAGAAAAAGTTGCTCTTTTAGAAGAAGGTGAAGCTTGTGTTTCAGCTGCATCAGGAATGGGAGCAATTACTTCATCAATTTGGCCATTCATTAAATGTGGCGATCACATGATAGCTGCAAAAACACTTTATGGATGTACTTTCGCATTTTTAGAACACTCAGTATCAAAAATGGGCGTTGAAGTAGATTTTGTAGACATTACAGATGTCGACAATATCTTAAACGCAATGAAAGAGAACACAAAAATTATTTACTTAGAAACTCCAGCAAATCCTAATATGGATATATGTGATATAGAAGAAGTTTCTAAAAGAGTTCATGAAAAGAATAAAGACTGTCTAGTAATCGTAGACAACACTTATTGTACACCTTATATTCAAAGACCACTTACACTGGGAGCCGATATTGTAGTTCACTCTGCAACTAAATATTTAAACGGTCACGGCGACGTTATTGCTGGCTTTGCAATTGGTAGAAAAAAACTCATAGACCAAGTTAGACTAGTTGGTATTAAAGACTGTACAGGGGCTGTACTTGCACCATTTAATGCATATCTAATTCTAAGAGGAATGAAAACACTACAAGTTAGAATGGATAAACACTGTTCAAACGCAATGAAGGTTGCAGAATTCTTGGAAAAAAATCCAAAAGTTAAAAGCATTCAATATCCAGGACTTAAATCCTTCAAATATTATGATATAGCTAAAAAACAAATGGCACTTCCTGGCGCAATGATCGCTTTTGAAATCGAAGGTGGAAAAGAAGCTGGCGCAAAGCTTATGAATAGTGTTAAACTTTGTACATTGGCAGTATCACTTGGCGATGCAGAAACGCTTATCCAACACCCTGCTTCAATGACTCACTCTCCTTACACAGCAGAAGAAAGAGCTGCTGCTGGAATCTCTGAAGGCCTAATTAGACTTTCTGTTGGTCTTGAAAATGCAGACGACATAATAGAAGACTTAAAACAAGCACTAGACCAAATCTAAAATTTTATTATAAAAATCTATTGAGAAATTAAAAATAAGGTGGTGTTGCAGAATAGATAATTCTATTCTGCTCATCACTTTTTTATTAAATATTT
>NZ_JBNPOJ010000008.1:0-64393 GCF_050315115.1 Peptoniphilus sp. SGI.035 | reverse complement strand
TTTTTTAATACATAAAATTATCTGTTATAGATTTTACTTATATTATAAAGTTTTTAAAAATTTAGAATTGGATAGAAGAGACCAGAAAAATTGGCAAATAACAAAAAATTGGAAGATTTATATTTCAGATATATTAAATCTTGAAGATTGTGTGCAATTAGAAGATTTAAAAGAGTATAAAAGAATTTTGGAAAAATCTAAAACAATAGTTGATTTTAAGGTTAATATAAATAAGCAATACCTAGTTAAATAAGAGAAAAGGAAATAGTTGTAATATATAGATAATTCATGCTCTTTTTGTAGCATTTTTATAATTGAAATATAAATAATGTAATTGGTTTTATAATACTTTGATTAGTATTAATGTTGACAATAAAATTTTTATTTTACTAGTGTTTATAATGATATCTGATATTTTAATGCCATCAATAGTTTAATGCATTAATAGTTAAATCTTGCCTTAAAAATTCCGCTATGATATAGTATTTTTGGAGGTTAAAATGAGTAAAGATATTTATTATAATGATATTTTAGATACATGGGTTGATGAAAATGAAGATTATATAACTACGAATAAAAGATATAAAGAATTATCAAAAGTAATGGATCCAATGTATGATTTTGTACTTACCTATTCTAATTATTATAATACTAGAAGGGATTATGGTTTTGGACCAAAGTTAACAATGATTGAAGTTCATATTTTGACAGAAATTTCTGATAAACCTGGAATAACTGTAACAGAATTGGCTTTTAAGTGGAATAGAACAACTTCGGCTATATCTCAAACAGTTAGAAAGCTCATGAAACAGGACCTTGTATATAGAGAAAATTCTAAGACAAATGGAAAAATATTTCATTTATATGTTACAGAAACAGGAGAAAAACTTGTCTTTAGTCATAAGAAATATGATAATATTGATATTGTAAAAACAAAGAAAAAATTAATGGAGAGTTTTTCAATTGATGAGTTAGATGCATTTGATAGAATTTGTAAAGTTTATACTGAACTTTTAAAAGATAAAATAATTGAAGAAGAATAAGATAAAGAGCGTTTTGTAAATATTCGCTCTTTTTTTTAATCTATATTAGAATATTTTTAGCGCTTAATTATAATTATTTTATTAAAAATTAAAAATACACTTGAATTAGTAAATGGGTTGATATATAATACATTATACAATTAAGCAGCTTAACAATTAACGTTATTTTAAAATAGGAGGGTATATGCTAAGTAAAGATATTATTTTGAATGAAATAGATAGTATGAAAAATTTTATATTTGAAACTAGGAGATATTTTCATGAAAATCCTGAACTTTCAGGCGAAGAGTTTGAAACTTCAAAATTTTTAAAAGAGGAAATTAAAAAACTGGGTCTTGAAATTAATGAAGTAGAAAAGACTGGATTTTATGCAATTTTAGATACAAAAAGACAAGGTAAGACAATAGCTATCAGAGCGGACATAGATGCTCTTCCAATTCAAGAAAATGAAAGAAATTTAGTTAATAAAAAAGTAGCAATTTCAAAAAATGATGGGGTAATGCATGCGTGTGGACATGACGGTCATATGTCTATTTTACTTGCATGTGCGAAATTTTTTGTGAAACATAAATCTGAACTTAAGGGAAAGATAATTTTTATATTTGAAGAAGGAGAGGAACAGGGAACAGGAATAAATGCAATGATAGATGCACTAAAAGGCATTAGTATTGATGCTATTTATGGTACACATCTTACATCTTTTATGAATGTCGGAGAAATTTCTGTAGATCCAGGTCCAGTAATGGCTGGAGCTGCCGTGGTATGGTTTGATGTAATAGGAAAAGGTGGACATGGTTCGAGACCTGATTTATCAATAAATCCTATTTTCGCTGCTTCTAATATTCTGAATGGACTTACTAGCGCATGGTCAAATCAAATTGATGTTACAAAAACTGTAACATTAGGTATTGGATCAATAAATGGAGGTTCTAATTTAGCACCTAATGTAATTCCGGATAGTGTAGAAGTAACTGGAACTCTTAGATTTTTTGATATGGAAGAGGGTATTAAAGCGCTAAAAATCATAAAAAATGTTGCAGAATTAACAGCTGGAGCCCATAAATGTAAGGTAGAGTTTGGAAAGAAAAATGGAATTTCTGTAGGACCTGTTTTAAATAATAAAAAATTATCGTTAATTGCCAAAGAGGCTATCAATAATTTATATTCAAAAGCATTAGTAGAAAATAAAACTTGGTTTGCTTCAGAGTCATTCTCTAAATATGGTGAAATTGCACCAAGTTTATTTGCCTTTGTTGGAACAAAAAACGATAAACTTGGTTCTGGTGCGGAACATCATAATGAATATTTTGATATAGATGAGGAGTCTATGATATATGGATGTTGTGCAACAATTGGATTTGTAAATAAATTTTTAATGGAAACTTAATTTTAATGGAGAATTAATATGGATAAAAAAAAGAAAAGAAATTTTAAAATGCCTCATCTTCTTTATATAATGCTTGGTTTGTTAGTAATGATGTCTTTACTTACATATGTTATACCAGCAGGAAATTTCGGAAGGGATGCTAGTGGTAAAGTTGACGCAAGCGTATTTAATTATCTATCAAGCCAAACTCCCGTTAGCTTGGTTGATTTGTTTTTTATGTTACTTGGAGGACTTGTAGCTGCAGGGACTACTGTTTGGGTAGTTATGGTTAGTGCAGCAAATATGAATGTAGTTATGGATACAGGTGCAGTTGATGAAGTTTTAGAATATGCAACAATAAAATTAAAAAAATCTAGTACAAAAGTATTAGTCCCTATATTATACTTTTTAATATTATATATTGCAGCATTTGCAAGTACAGATGCACTGATTGCTGTTGTGCCAATAGGTGTTTTGTTTGCTAAAAGGTTAAAAATAGATCCTTTATCAGCATTAGGTGTCTCATTTTTTCCATCAATGATTGGATTTGGTTTAGGACCTACTTTAAGAGTTATTATCCCCCAAACTATGTTAAATCTTCCACCTCTTTCTGGTTTTGGAATGAGGATGTTATTGTTAAACATATTTGGAATAGTTGGACTTTTATATACTTTTAGATATATTAAAAGAGTTCAAAAAGATTCAAACAATTCATTAATGCATAATGAAGATTGGAAAAGTGAGTTAATTGTAGATGATGTAGATAAAAGTAATATGGATATGCCAAAAAGATCTGTAATAGTTTTAATTCTGATGATTCTTCAATATGTAATATTAGTGGCATACTTTTTAATATTTAAAGAAAAGCCTATGGAATTTATTGTAGGATTCTTTTTAATAGGTGCTATTTTTATAGGGTTAGTTGGAGGTATGAATGCAGATGAAGTTGCAAATTCCTTTGTAAGAGGACTTGCGAATATGGCATTTGTTGTATTTATCATAGGTCTTGCTACAACAATGCAGACGGTTATGGTACAGGGAAATATATTGGATACTATAATATTTTCTATAACAAGACCTCTTATGAATTTAAACAGGTCAATATCTGCTATTGGAATAACGGCAGTTATCACATTGATAAATCCATTTGTACCAAGTGTAACAGCTAAAGCAGCAGCTTTAATACCAATAATAGAGCCTCTTACAAATGCACTAGGTATACATCCTCAAATTGCATGTCAAGCTTTTTTAATGGGAGACAGCTTTACAAATATGATATCGCCAGCACTAGGATGGACTATGGGTGCTTTAACGATAGCGAAAGTACCATATGATAGATGGATAAAATGGGTTATTAAACCTATGTTATTATTTGTTTTTATGTCATTTATAGTAATATATATATTAAATACAATTGGATGGACAGGAATATAGAAAGAAAATATATGTAAAATTAATAATCGAATATTTAGAATAAAATAAAAAATAAAAATAGGAGGAATTATGAAATACGATTTTAAGACTAGAGTAAATAGAAAAGGACAAGGTTCTTTAAAATGGAAAGATATGTATGAGAAAAAAAGAGATGTAAGTGAAAGTGTTGTACCTTTGTCAGTAGCCGATATGGAATTTAAACATCCTGAAGAATTAATTTCAGGTTTAAAAGAACATATAGAAAATACGGTATTGGGCTATACAGGACCTACTGATGAATTTAAACAATCTGTTGTAAATTGGATGCAAAGACGTCATAATTTTAAAATTGAAAAAGATTGGATAGTAAATACTTCTGGTGTAGTACCTGCATTTTTCAATGCAATTCGTGAATTTACAAAAGAAGGAGACGGAGTCATAATTATGAGTCCAGTATATTATCCATTTTATAATGCTATTAAATTGCAAAATAGAGAGATTGTGGATTGTCCTTTAGCTGAAAAAGATGGATATTATACAATAAATTATGAACTTTTTGATGAGTTATCAAAAAACAGCAAAAATAAAATTTTATTATTTTGCTCTCCTCATAACCCTGTTGGTAGAGTATGGAAAAAAGAGGAGCTTGAAAAACTTGCAGACATTATTAAGAAGAATGATGTGTTATTATTATCTGATGAGATACACTTTGATTTGATAATGCCAGGTTATGAACATACTGTTTTTCAAACAATAGATGAAGAAATAGCAGAAAGAACAATAACATTTACAGCACCTTCAAAGTCTTTCAATATTGCAGGTATGGGAATGAGTAATATAATTATTAAAAATAAAGAGCTTAGAGAGAGATTTATAAATGCACTTGAAAGTATATCTGCTATTCCTACGACAGCTGTAGGATATAAAGCTTGTCAAATTGCATATGATAAATGTGAACAATGGCTTGATGAGTGTATTGATGTTATTGATGGAAATCAAAGATTGGTAAATAGCTTTTTTGAAAAAAGATTTAACAATATAAAGGCACCTTTAATAGAAGGGACATATTTACAGTGGGTAGATTTCAGGTCTTTAGGATTTGATAAAGAGAAATTGGAAAAATTTATGATAGAAGAAGCAGAATTATTTCTAGATGAAGGATATATATTTGGAAAGAATGGAGAAGGATATGAAAGATTTAATCTAGCAGTTCCAAAAGAAGTGCTAGAAGAGGCTTTAGAAAGATTAGATAAAGCTTTAAATAGACTAAAGAAATAGCATTAATTCAGGAAAAAGCTTATTATAAATGCATTCTATTGATAAAAAACTAACTCTAAAACAATTGCTAGAGTTAGTTTTTTTATAAAGGAATGTGTAAAATTATTCATAATGGAACTGATAATATCAAAAAACTAATAATTAAAACTATTAAATTATTTTAATTTAATAGAAAAAACTTATTTGAGATTGCTTTTTGATGTATATTATAATACTATAAGGCATAAAAATACGACTATATAATAGCAAGATTTTTGTTAAATTATAGAGTCAGAGAATTTAAAACAAAACATTATTGTTATAAACATATTTATACTAATAAAAGGTATGAGAAAAATATTTTTTGAAAAAAGGAAATTCGCAAAAACATAATAAGTCAATAGGCGAAAAGAATCTTATCACAAAAATACTGCAAGACTTGAAAATAATATATTTATATTATTTTACAAAAATGATTTAAAAACAAAGCAAACTATTGACAAGGATGAATAAAAGCCATATAATATCCAATGTACCTAATGATAGCGTACTATACGTTTATTGAGATAAGTTAAAAGAAAAGTTCAAAAACGTTAAACTTTGCATTATGTATCCTTAGCTCAGCTGGATAGAGCGTCTGGCTACGGACCAGAAGGTCGGGGGTTCGAATCCTCTAGGATACGCCATCAAAAACTTGTAATTTTATGTTACAAGCTTTTTTCTTTTGCAGGAGTGCTGGAATAGGCAGACAGGCATGTTTGAGGGGCATGTGCGAGAAATCGCGTGAGGGTTCAAGTCCCTCTTTCTGCACCAAAGAATTTATATGCATCAACGCCAATCTATGAGCGCATTTTTCATTATAAAATTTTCATAGGAAAACACCGTTATCACAATGTAATTATTTACACATTTCCGTTGTTGTTAATGGTGTTTTTTAATTTCTAATAGCACCATAATTATTAATATTTATAAATAGGAGTGTATGGTAGTATGAAAATTAATAGCAATGGTTTTATGTTAGATAAGAATCAAGAAATGTTTCTAAAAGTTAAAGAATTAGAAAATGTTAGTAAACACACATTGAAAAATTATCAATCGTTATTTTCTAATATTGATAAGAAAATTAATCAGAGATTAGATTATAAAAATGAAGATAATTTGTGCAACCAAATATTAACATATTTTACAGCTGTGCTTTACAGTTATTTTCTAAAATGGGTTAAAATAGCTGTTTTGCACAGGTATTTTTTTATATACTTTTTTTAAAATTACTCTATTTTTTTATGTTTTACTGCCTTTTTCTATGTTTTTCTAAAATTTTTACACCAACTTTTACACCAAAATTATACAAATTTTTATAAATTACATTAAAATAAAAAATAATATTCTTGCTTAATAGAAAAATGTTAGTGAGATTTAGACATCTGTGTTATACTAAAATAAGCAAAATGAAGGAGGATTTTTATGGAGCAAAATATCTATTTAGATAAAGAGCGTCTGGAAAATTCCAAAGAAACTACTAAATCTTTGGGAAAATCTCTTGAAATTGATTCTCTTAAAGAAAAAGTTATAGAACTTAATAAAAAACAAATGGAGCCAGGTTTTTGGGACGACAATGAAAGTGCCCAAAAAATTATAAATGAAACAAATTTATATCAAAAAAAGATAGATCAGTATGATGAGTTAAAGGAATTAATTGGCGATGCACAGGATCTTATTGACCTTATGGAAATTGAAGATGATTATTCTTCTTATGCAGATTTTCAAAATACAGTTGATGAGATTGAAAGGAAGACTGCCGAGTTTAAGCTTAATACTCTATTAAATGGAGAGTACGATTCTCACAATGCTATTCTTTCTATTCATGCAGGTGCCGGTGGTACTGAGGCACAAGATTGGGCAAGCATGCTTCTTAGAATGTACACTAGATATGCTGAAAATAAGGGATTTAAAATCGAAACTCTTGACATTTTAAAGGAAGATGAAGCTGGAATTAAGTCTGTTACTCTTAGAATTTCTGGCGATAATGCCTATGGATATTTGAAGGGTGAAAAGGGCGTGCATAGACTTGTAAGAATTTCTCCTTTTGATTCTAATAAGAGAAGACATACTTCTTTTTCATCTGTGGATGTCTTTCCTGAACTTGATGATGATAATGAAGTTGAAATAAGGGAAGAAGAGTTAAAGATAGACACATATAGATCTTCAGGAGCTGGTGGACAGCACGTTAATACTACTGATTCTGCTGTTAGAATTACACATATTCCTACTGGAATTGTTGTTCAATGCCAAAATGAACGAAGCCAAATTCAAAATAGGGAAAAGGCAATGAATATGCTAAAAGCAAAACTTATTGCTCTTGCTGAGGAAGAAAAAAAGGAAAAAATTGAAGATCTTCAAGGCAATTATTCACAAATTGCATGGGGCTCACAAATTAGGTCTTATGTATTCCAACCCTATACAATGGTAAAGGATCACAGGACCAATGTAGATGTTGGCGATGTTGAAAGGGTAATGGATGGAGATTTAGATATTTTTATTAATGCCTATTTGCAAAAAAAGGCAAGTGGAGAAAGTTGAGGTTAAAATGGCAAAGGATGTAATTATTGCACTTGATTTTCCAAGTAGCGAAGTGGCTCTTGATTTTTTGAAAAATTTTAAAGATGAAAAAGTTTATGTAAAAGTTGGAATGGAACTTTTTTATAAAGAAGGTCCAAGTATTATTAAAGAAATAAAGAAATTAGGACATAAAATATTTTTGGATTTAAAAATACACGACATTCCAAATACTTGCAAGGGTGCGACAAATTCTCTTATTTTACTTGATGTTGATATGATAAATTTTCATATTGCTGGTGGCAAAAAAATGTTAAGCGAAGCAAGTGAAGTTGTTAATAGCAAAAAGCCAGAGCTAATTACTCTTGGTGTTACTATGCTGACTTCTACTGATGAAGAGGTAATGCACAATGAACTTAAAATTGATAAAGAAAAATCTCTCGACGATGTTGTTCTTGATTATGCAAAACTTGCAAAAGAATCTAAACTTTCTGGAATAGTTTGTTCTGCACTTGAAGTTCCAAAGATAAAGGAAAATTTAGGAGCAAATTTTATTACTGTTACTCCTGGAATTAGAAAGGTAAAGGGAACTGACGACCAAAAGAGAGTTGTAACGCCAAGTGAGGCACGAGAACTTGGCTCTGATTATATTGTTGTTGGTAGACCTATTACAAAGGCTGAAGATCCATTAAAAGAATATAAAGAAATAAAAAGAGACTTTTTAGGAGGAGAATGATGAGAGAAATCGCAAAAATTTTATTAAAATTAAAGGCTGTAACACTTTCACCAGAAAAGCCATATACTTGGGCATCTGGCATAAAGTCACCTATTTATTGCGACAATAGACTTATACTTTCTTATCCAAAGGACAGAAAAGTCGTTGAAGATGGACTTGTAAATTTAATTAAAGAAAAATATCCTGATGTAGAATACATTATGGGAACTGCAACTGCGGGCATTCCTCATGCTGCTATTATAGCTGATAAGATGGATTTACCTATGGGATTTGTAAGATCTTCAAATAAGGATCATGGCAAGCAAAATAAAATTGAAGGTGCTAAAATTCAAGGTGCAAAAGTTGTTGTGATTGAAGATTTATTTTCAACTGGAGGCTCATCTATTGAAGCCGCAAAGGCACTAGAAGATGTTGGTTATGATGTCCTTGGGATAGTGAGTATTTTCACATACAATATGAAAAATGCTGCTGTAAATTTCAAAGATTCAGGTTTTAATCACGATTCTCTTACAAATTTTGATGAACTTATAGAAGTTGCTCATGAAATGGACTATATTAAGGAAAGTGAAATTAAAAAGTTAAAATTATTTAGAGAGAATCCAAAGGATTCATCGTGGATGAATGATTAATTTATTTTTGGGTAAAGGGAAAGTGTATTTTGACTTAGGGGGAAGAATAGTTGAATTATTATAGAACTTTAAGGAAGCTAATGCCTTATGCCAATAAAATATTAAAAAATAAAGATAGATTAAATAAAGTTGTCGAGGAGTCCATGTCAAAGACAAATAAATTGGACTTGTTTAAAAAAATTTCCAGAGAACTTAAACTTGCTCTTGGTTTAGTAATTGACTATTCTAAGGGAAATTATAGAGATGTAAAAAAGAAAGATATTATTTTAATTGTGGCAGGGTTTTTATATTTACTAAATCCAGCAGACATTGTTCCAGATTTTATTTTATTCTTTGGATTTTTTGATGATTTAAGTGTTTTAACTTTTATCCTAAAGAAGCTTGATAAGGAATTAGAAAAATATGATGCATGGAAAAGTACTAGAAGCTGATTTTTTTAGAAGAGATACAGTTGAAGTTGCAAAAAATTTATTAGGAAAGAAAATTATCAGAAATATTTCTGGTAATTTTTTCTATGCAAAAATTGTGGAGACGGAAGCTTATCTAGGTCTTAAAGACAAAGCTTGTCATAGCTATGGTGGGAAAATTACTGAGAGAAATAAAATTTTATATAAGGATGGCGGCCATATCTATGTATACTTAATTTATGGAATGTACAATCTTTTAAATATTGTTACAAAGAATGAAGGAGAACCAGAAGCAGTGCTTATTCGTGCAGTTGAGCCCTTAGAAAATTTTGATGGATTTGCTATTAATAGATTTGGAAAAAGCTATAAAGAACTTTCAAATTATCAAAGAAAAAACATAAGCAATGGACCAGGAAAACTTTCTTTAGCTCTTAATATTGATAGAAATTTAAATGGAAAAATTCTATCTCCCGACTATCTTTATATAGAAGATGGCGAAGAAGTTAAAAATATAGTTACTTCAAAAAGAATTGGCATAGATTATGCGGAAGAGGATGCAGATCTTCCACTTAGATTTTACATAGGGAACAGTCAACATATTTCAGTTAAATAATGTGGATTTTTGTTAACTTATAATTTATAATAGGTTAATGTAAAGGTGATGTAATGATTAGCATAAAAAACTTGTCTTTTAAATATGATTATGAAGACGAAAATGCAAAACAAATTTTAAAAAATATTGATTTAGAAATAAATGAAGGAGAGTTTGTAGCATTACTTGGACATAATGGTTCAGGTAAGTCAACTCTTGCCAAGCTTATAAATGGACTTTTAATTCCAGGCGAAGGCGACGTAATTGTAGATGGAATGAATACAAAAAATGAAGAAGAAATTTGGGATATTAGAAGAAATGCGGGCATGGTTTTTCAAAATCCTGACAATCAATTAGTTGCGACTATAGTTGAAGATGAAGTTGCTTTTGGTCCTGAAAATCTTGGAGTTGATCCAGTAGAAATTAGAAGAAGGGTGGACAAGGCATTACTTGATGTCGGCATGATTGATTACAAAAAAAATGCACCTCACCTTTTATCTGGTGGGCAAAAACAAAGAGTTGCCATAGCTGGAATTCTTGCCATGAGCCCAAAGTATATAATACTTGACGAACCGACTGCCATGCTTGATCCAAGTGGAAGGCGCGAAGTAATTGATACTCTTGTGAAATTAAATAAGGAAGAAAACAAAACTATCATCCTAATAACTCACTACATGGAAGAGGCTGCAATTAGCGATAGAGTTATAGTAATGGAAGATGGAAATATTGTGCTTAGAGGAAATCCTAGAGAAGTTTTTTCTCATGTCGAAGAAATAAAAAAATTGGGATTAGATGTTCCACAAGTAACGGAACTTGCACATGAATTAAAAAAAGAAGGTATTGAAATTTCCACAGAAGTTTTAAATATCGAAGAAATGGTGAAGGAAATATGTCACTTATAGAAATTAAAAACTTAACACATATTTACAGTGAAGGTCTTCCCTTTGAGAAGATAGCAATAGATAACTTAAATTTAAGCATCGAAGAAAATGAATTTATTGGACTAATTGGCCACACGGGATCTGGAAAATCAACTTTTATTCAACATTTAAATGGTCTTTTGAAGCCAAGCAGTGGAGAAATAATTGTAGATGGAACTAAAGTTGATAAATCTAGCTCTAATTTAACAGAACTTAGAAAAAAAATAGGTTTAGTGTTTCAATATCCAGAGTATCAACTTTTTGAAGAGACCATAGAGAAAGATATTGCCTTTGGACCGAAAAATTTAGATTTAGATGAAGATGAAGTTTTAAAAAGGGTTAAATCTTCCATGGATTCTGTGGGTCTTCAATATGAAACTTATAAAGACAAATCTCCCTTTGAACTTTCAGGTGGACTCAAGAGAAGAGTCGCAATAGCTGGTGTACTTGCAATGGAACCAAAGGTTTTAATACTTGACGAACCAACTGCAGGACTTGACCCAAGAGGCCGAGACGAAATTTTAAGTGAAATAAAAAGTATTCACGAAAAAAGAAAAATTACAGTCATTCTAGTTTCTCACTCTATGGAAGATGTGGCAAAAATTGCAGAAAGAATTATTGTAATGGATAAGGGAAAAGTATTTTTAGATTCCAACCCAAGAGAAATTTTTAGAAATGAAGACAAACTTCTTTCCGTTGGACTAGGAATTCCACAGATTACATCGCTTATGAGAGCATTGAAGAAAAAGGGACTTGACATTAACGAAGATTCAATAACAGTTGAGGAAGCCAAGGAGTCACTAATAAAATATTTGAGAGGTGTTTCTCGTGTTTAAAGATATTACAATTGGACAATACTTTCCTGGAGAAACGCTAGTTCACAAGTATGATCCAAAATTAAAAATTCTTACAATGATGATATTCATTGTATCGCTATTTTTTATTAGTTCAATTTATATGTATATACCTGTTGTAATTTATTTGTTATTAATTATTTATGTGGCAAAATTACCAATGGGATTAGTTCTTCGTGGACTTAAGCCATTGAGATGGATTATCCTTGTAACATTTATTATAAATTTATTTTTCACGCCAGGTGAAGCTAAGTACACTTTAGGATTTTTGAAAATTTCACAAGCAGGGATTGACCTTGCGGTATTTATGGGCATAAGACTTGTTCTATTAGTTCTTGGCACAAGTTTACTTACTTATACGACTTCTCCAATTGAATTAACAGACGGAATTGAGTCGCTACTAAGACCTTTTAGAAAAATTGGAGTGCCTAGTCACGAGATAGCAATGATGATGACAATTGCCCTTAGATTTATACCAACGCTAATTGAAGAAACGGACAAGATTATGAAGGCACAAATGGCGAGAGGGGCAGATTTTGAATCGGGAAATATAGTAAAGCGTGCAAAAAATTTAGTTCCATTACTTGTTCCTCTTTTTATAAATTCCTTTAGAAGAGCAGAAGAACTTGCCACAGCAATGGAAGCGAGATGTTACAAAGGTGGAGATGGCAGGACTAAGATGAATGCATCAAAAATAGTCAAGAAGGATGTAATTATTTTTGTTGGCAATATAATATTTTTTGCAGCAATAATTTTGGTTTCTAAATTATGAATATTTTAATAAAAATAACCTACGATGGCACAAAATTTCATGGCTTTCAATTGCAACCAGATGAGAGAACTGTGGAAGGAGAACTAAATAAAGGTCTAGCAAAAACTTTAAATAAAGAAGTAAAAATTTTTTACGCAGGAAGAACTGACAGAGGGGTTCACGCTCTTGGTCAGTATGCAAATTTTTATTCAGACACGACAATTGACATTGGAAATCTTCCAAAAGTTATAAATTTTAATTTACCAGAAGATGTTTCTGTCGTTGGAGCAAAATATGTTTCTGATGATTTTCATGCAAGATATGATGCAAAGTTAAAAAAATATCGTTATGTTGTACACCGCTCTAGGTATAGAAATGCTCTACTTTTAAATAAAGCTTATGAGTACCCCTATGAAGTTGACCCAGAGAGAATGAGGAAGGCTCTATCCTATCTTCTTGGAGAACATGATTTCAATTCTTTTATGGGAAAGGGTGCAGTTGTCAAAGATTCAATAAGAACTATTGAAAAAATTGACGTAATTGAAGATGGAAATTTTTTGTATTTAGATTTTATTGCTAAGAGCTTTCTAAAAAACATGATACGCATAGTTACTGGGACAGCTCTTGAAATTGGAAGAGGTCAAAAAGAAATTGAATATATGAAAGAAGCCTTGATAATGAAAAAAAGAAAGGCTGCTGGACCAACAGCACCAGCCTGTGGACTATATTTAGTAGATGTAAAATATTAGCCCACAGGCTTTTTATTGTAAAAATTTTTTGAATTATCTTATATCCTAAAAAGGAAAGATTTTATAACTTTAAAAATTGCGGAAAAGTGCAATAAATTGATAATATAAAAAGTATTTGGTATAATTATTTTAGTTAATTTGGAGGTGTAATAGTGGATAATAAATATCTTGTTAATGGTAATGAGGCTGAAGGTAAAGTTAAAATTTCTGAAGATGTCATCGCTACAGTTGCGTCTGTTGCAGCTGAGAGTGTTGATGGTGTTGTAAAAGTTGGATCTAACTTTAAGTCTCAAGTTACTGACATTTTGAATACAAAAAACTTCAATAGGGGCGTTAAAGTTAATATTGGCGAAAGAGAAACTATTGTAGATGTATATATTACTATTGAGTACGGAATAAAAATCGTTGAGGTTTCTGAAAGGGTGCAAGCACAAGTTAAGGAAGCCATTGAAAATATGACTGACTTTGATGTTGTTGAAGTGAATGTTCATATATCAGGCATCGCTGTTAAAAATTCTGAAAAGACGATTGTAAAATGAGTAGAAAAAAAGCAAGAATAGGCGCAATGCAGGCATTGTTTTCCATGGATATAAATAATGATTTTTCTTTAGAGAATCTAAATTTATTTATGGAAAACAATCACTTCTTAGGTGATGAATCTGACTATATCAATAGAGTTATACCAGATATTCTGAAAAAACTTGACACTGTTGACGAGACAATTGAAAAGAATTTAAAGGGCTGGACTATGGCTAGGCTTGCAAAGGTGGATAGACAAATTTTAAGAATTGCTGTCTATGAATTTTTATATAAAGACGACATTCCACCTGAGGTTTCTATTAACGAAGCTGTTGAAATAGCAAGGCTATATAGTTCCGACGATTCACCTAAATTTATTAACGGAATTTTGGGAACTATTTATAGGAGTTTTTAATTTGGCAAAGGCTGCTTTTAATGTAAGTGAACTGAATAATTACATCAAAAAGCTGATTTCAATGGATTACATCCTAAGAGATATTACCATTACTGGCGAAGTTACAAATGTGAATATTCATAACAATGGTAATATTTATTTTTCCTTAAAGGATAAGTTTGCACGAATTGATGCAATGGCAAGTCAAGATGATGTAAAAGTTGAATTACTTGATGGCGTCAATGTTATGGCAAGGGGAACTGTTACTTATTACGAGAGAAGTGGCAGAATTTTTTTGTATGCTACTGAAATCAAGCTAGATGGCAAGGGTAATCTCTACCAAAAATATTTGAAATTAAAGGAAAAACTAAGCAATGAGGGGCTTTTTGATGCTTCTCATAAGAAAAAAATCAAGAAGTATCCGTCTTCTATTGGATTAATTACTTCTACAAGTGGTGCAGCCATAAAAGATGTTGTAAATCTTTTTAGAAAAAGAAATAAAACCTGTGATATTTATATTTTTCCAAGTCTTGTTCAAGGTGATGCAGCTAGTTGTAATTTGATTAGCGGTGTAAAATATTTCAACGAAGTAAACATAGTAGACACTATAATAATCGCTCGTGGCGGTGGAAGTTTTGAAGATTTATTTGTCTTTAACGATGAAAAACTTGCTAGAGAAATTTTTGCGTCAAAAATACCAGTTATTTCTGCAGTAGGGCACGAAATTGACTACACAATATGTGATTTTGTATCGGATCTTAGGGCAGCGACACCTACTAATGCAGCTGAACTTGCTACAATTAGTGAAGATGAAATTTTATCACAATTATCTAAAAAATTATCAGATTTGAATAATTTAATGGAGAGAAGAATTAGTTACAGTCATCTAAAACTTCTTAATTTGTACAAAAATATTTCTCTAAAAAATCAAGTTCACAAGATAAATTTTATGACTCGTGATCTTTTATATAGAGAGACTTTACTAAATAATTCTATGAAAAAGATTTTGCAGGCTTATGGTTATGAACTTCAAAAGAAGAGATTTTATTTGCAAAATTTCAAGCTTAATAAGTCAAAGGAAATTGAAAATTATTCTTATAGGCTTAAAAATATTTCTGTAAAATTAAATTCTAAAATCAGTAAAAATAGAGAAAGTTTAGATTTTAATAAAAAATTTTTAAATTATTATTTTAATTCACAAATTAAAGATAAATTTGACAAATTTAAGAACTATGAAAAATTTATTTTAAATTACGGTTTAGAAGAGAGATTAAAAAATGAGAAAGAAAGGCTAAATTTTTTAAATATTAGACTAAATTCAGCCTATAATAAGATTAATAAAGTTGAGATTTTTACAGAGGATGGCTTAGAGATAAATTCTGCTAAAAATGCTAAAATTGGAGAAATTATTTCTCTAAAATTTAAGGATGGCAGTGTGAAATCAAAGGTTCAAAAGGTGGAAATGAGGGATTAGATGCAAAAAGATTATGAAAGTTCTTTTAGAGAGCTTGAAAAAATTATAAAGGAGCTTGAGTCTAAGGACATTAGTCTTGAAGATTCCATAAAAAAATACGAAGAAGGCATTGAACTTTATAAGTATTTGAACAATACATTAAAGGCATACGAAGGAAAAATAAAAACTATTGCAGAAGAAAATTCTAAATATATAGAGGACAATAAAGATGACAGATATAGATAATTTACTTGAAAAATTTAACAATTATTTAGGTTCATTACTTGAATACGACGAAAGTTCACAACATAAAGTCATTGATTCTATGAAATATTCATTATTTTCTGGCGGAAAGAGAATTAGACCGATGTTAACTCTCTTGACTTTTTGCGAATTTTCAGATGATAATTTGGATAAAATTCTTCCCTTTGCTGCTGCAATCGAAATGATACATACTTATTCTCTAATTCATGATGATCTTCCTGCAATGGATAATGATGATTTTAGAAGAGAAAAGCCAACTAATCACAAGGTTTACACTGAGGGAATTGCAATTTTAGCTGGAGATGGACTTTTAAATATGTCCATGGAAATTCTCCTAAGACATATTGAAAACATTGAAGATATCAATGACCTAAAACTTGCAATAAGGGCAATGAAATATATTTACAACGCAACTGGTGTAAATGGGATGATTGGTGGACAAACTATTGACATAGATTTTAATGTTTCAGATTATACCGAAGAAATTTGCGAAAATATGTACAAACTAAAAACAGGTGCTCTCATTAAGGCTTCTGTCGTAGTTGGAGGCATAATTGCAGGTGTAGAAGCGGACAACATCACAAAACTTTCTAAGTTTGGCGAATCCATTGGTATTGCATATCAATTTGAAGACGATCTTCTTGATGAAGACAAGGATCCAGACAGTGGTGAAATAAATATGCTTTACTTCAAGAGTAAAGAGGAACTAAAAAATGAAATTATTGAATTGACAAAGATTTCTTATGATGCATTAGAAGGTCTTGAACTTAAAGACAACTTGCTAAAAAGTTTTGTTGCGAAGTTAATAAATAGGAGCAGATAATGGCAAAAACACGTGCAGATGTATTATTAGTTGAAAAAGGCTTAATCGATTCACGAGAAAAAGCCAAGAGATTAATAATGGAAGGCAAGGTTTTTATAGGCACTGAAAGAGTGGAAAAGCCAGGAGCGCAATTAAAAGACGATGTAAAAATATATATTAAGGGCTTAGAAGACACCTTTGTCTCAAGAGGAGGTCATAAGCTAGAAAAGATGATTGACGATTATGAAATAGACCTAAGAGATTCTGTATGCGTTGATATAGGTGCATCAACTGGTGGTTTTACACATTGTATGTTAAAACATGGTGCAAAAAAAGTTTATGCCATTGACGTTGGATACAATCAACTTGATTATAAACTTAGAATGGACGATAGAGTTGTATCACTTGAAAGAACAAATATTAGATATTTTGATACAGAATTAATTTCTGAAGAAGTAGATTTTATTTCCATTGACGTTTCCTTTATTTCCCTTGAACTTGTACTTCCTATTGCAAAGAAAATTTGTGGTGAAAAGGGCAAAATTGTCGCATTAATAAAGCCACAATTTGAGGCAGGAAAGGGAAAAGTTGGCAAAGGTGGAATTGTAAGAGATAAAAAGGTACATATTGAAGTTATTGAAAAAATAATTGAGCTTGCAAAAGAATTAGATTTAAATATTTTAGCTTTGACAAATTCTCCAATAAAGGGAACAAGTGGCAATATTGAATTTTTAATTTATTTGTCAAATTCTGATAAAACTAATGAAAACTTTGATGCAAGTGAAATTGTAAATAGTGCTTATGAAAATTTAAATGATTAGGTGAAAAATGCTTTTAGAGTTAAATATCGAAAATTTTGCAATAATTGAAAATATGAAAATTGAGTTTGAAACTGGTTTAAACGTATTAACTGGAGAAACTGGTTCTGGTAAATCAATTATCATAGATTCTCTGGGACTTGTCCTTGGACAAAGAGCGAATAAGGATATTATAAAGAAGGGAAAAGATAGGGCTTTTATAGAGGCTGTGTTTTCCTCATATGATGATGAGACAAAAAATCTTTTATCTGAATATGGAATTGATTCAGGTGATTTAATAGTAATTTCAAAGGAAATTAGAGAAAAAGGGCCTTCTATTACTAGAGTGAACAACAGGACTGTTACTTCTCAAATTTTATCAAAAATTTCAACACATTTAATTGATATTTTTGCACAACATGAGTCTATTTCACTTATGGACAATAAAAATCAGATGAAATTAATTGATGATTTTTCTGGCAAAGAGCAAAGAGATTTACTTTTAAAAATAAGACAAATTGTTCAAGAAATAAATGATTTAAGAAGTGAATACCAAGAAAAGTCAAGTTTAGAAAAAAACAAAGATAGAGAAATGGATTTATTAGAGTATCAAATCAAGGAAATTGAAGATGCGGCTTTAACTGATTATGACGACCAAGAACTCTACGACGACTTCAATGTTTTAAACAATATGACTGACACTTTAATAAAATTATCAGAAGCAAAGGCGCTTATTAATGACGGTTACGAAAATGTATCTGCTGAAGATATTTTAGATAAAATAATTGTAAATATAGTTGATGTTACAAAGTTCAACAAAGATTTAAAAGCAACTGAGGAAGAACTTGAAGATATTAGATATAGATTATCTGATATCGCAAAGGAGCTTGACAAATATATTAATTCGAGAGAAGTGGACGAGGAAAAACTCCAATACCTAAGAGAAAGAATCGATTTAGTAAATAATTTAAAATTAAAATATGGAAATAATATTAAAAAGATTAATTCTTTTTACGAAGAAATAAATGAAAGGCTTGTTTTTTTACAAAATTTTGAAGACAACTTGCAAAAACTTTTAAATAAAATAAAAAATCTTGAAGATGAAGCTTTAAAGATTGCGAAAAAAATTAGCGACAATAGAAAAAAGACTGCAAGAGTTTTAGAGAAAAAAGTGGAAGAAGAAATCAACAAATTAAATATAAAAGATGCAAAATTTAAAATTGACTTGAAAGAAAAAGATTTATCAAGCGATGGAATCGACAAAATAGAATTTTTAATTGCGCCAAACTTAGGTCAGGATCTAATGCCTTTGGCAAAGGTTGCATCTGGCGGTGAGATGAGTAGAATTATGCTTGGTTTTAAGAGCATCATCGCTGAAAAAGATAACATTCCTACTCTTGTTTTTGACGAAATTGATACGGGAATAAGTGGAAAGACTGCACAAATTGTTGGAAATAAAATAAAGGAAGTTGCAAAAAAAAGACAGGTCATAGTAATTTCTCACTTGCCACAAATTGTAGCACTAGCAGACACACATTTTGCAATTAAAAAAGATGTGGTAAACAATAGTACAATTTCAACAATTGATAAATTAGATTATGAACAAAGAGTACAAGAAGTTGCAAGATTAATTGGCGGTATGAATGTAAGTGAAGTTGCAATAGAAACTGCAAAGGAAATGATTGGTGATTAAATGGCAAATTCAAATTATGAAGAGAGAACTATGAAATCCACGAAGATTTTTGATGGTAAGGTCTTACAACTTAGAGTAGATACAGTTGAGATGGAAGGTCAAAAGTATACTAAAAGAGAAATTGTGGAAAGACAACCTGCTGTTGGCATAGTTGCAATTACTGAAAATGACGAAATTATTTTAATAAAGCAATATAGAAAGGCTATTGATAAAGAGATTTACGAACTTCCAGCAGGAATGGTAGATTTTGGAGAAGAACCACAAAAGGCGGCTCTTCGAGAGTTAAAAGAAGAAACTGGTTATGATGCAAAAAAATCTGATTATTTGCTTGAAATTTATTCATCTCCAGGATTTACAAATGAAAAATT
This sequence comes from Peptoniphilus sp. SGI.035, assembly GCF_050315115.1. Taxonomy (NCBI): domain Bacteria; kingdom Bacillati; phylum Bacillota; class Tissierellia; order Tissierellales; family Peptoniphilaceae; genus Peptoniphilus; species Peptoniphilus sp. SGI.035. The sequence goes on along the minus strand of NZ_JBNPOJ010000008.1, from coordinate 44,830 downwards.
ATTTATTTTTTACGCAGAAGGACTTACTGCAGGAGATCAGCATCTCGACGAGTTTGAACATTTGACAGTAGAAAAAGTAAAATTTGATGAAGCTTTAAAATTAATAAACTTAGGGGAGATAATCGATTCAAAAACTGTCGCAGGAATTTTGTATTACAATAATTTTAGGAGGAAAAATGGATAATTCTATTAAATATATAAGAGAAAAGATAAGTGTCGAGCCTGAAATTGGAATTGTACTAGGTTCAGGTCTTGGAGATTTTGCAGATTCAATCGAAAATAAAATTGAAATATCGTATAAGGATATTCCAGGTTTTCCAGTTTCTACAGTTAAAGGTCATGATGGAAAATTAATTTTTGGAAAAATAAATTCAAAAAATGTCTGTGTAATGAAGGGGAGAATTCATTTTTACGAAGGTTACGAAATTTCTGATGTAGTTTATCCAATAAAAGTTCTTGCAGATTTGGGAATTAAGACATTAATCCTCACTAATGCTGCAGGTGGAGTTAACGCGGATTTTAAACCGGCAGATCTAATGATTATTACAGACCACATAAATTTAATGGGCAAAAATCCATTAATTGGACCTAATGATGATACTATTGGACCAAGATTTCCAGACATGACTGATTTATACATTCCTGAACTTGTGAATATAGCTGAAAATTCTGCAAAAAAACTTGGCATTAACATAAGAAAAGGTGTCTATATGTATTTTACAGGGCCATCTTATGAAACTGCTGCTGAAGTTAGAATGGCAAGGATACTTGGAGCGGATGCCGTTGGAATGAGCACTGTTCCAGAAGCAATTATTGCAAGGCACAGAGGACTTAAAATTTTAGGGATTTCAACAATTACAAATATGGGTACAGGAATCCTAGATACACCACTTAATCACGCAGAAGTTGTGGAAGTTGGAAAAGAAGTTGCAGGCAAATTTAAAGAACTTTTAAAAGAAATCATTGAGGAGATTTGATGAATTTTTTAGACATTATTCAAAAGAAAAAGGAAAATAAAGTTTTAACTGAAGATGAAATAAATTATTTTATAGAAAATTATGTAAAGGGAGAAATTCCAGATTATCAAGTTTCTGCTTTTTTGATGGCAGTTTATTTTAATAAACTAAATTTAGATGAAACTTATTATCTAACAAAGGCAATGATTGATTCGGGAGATAGAGTTGATCTATCTGAGGTGCCTGGATTAAAAGTCGACAAACATTCCACAGGTGGTGTGGGAGATACTGTTACCCTTGTACTTGGACCGTTAATTGCTTCAGTTGGTCTTGTTTTTGCAAAGATGAGTGGCAGAGGACTTGGTCATACTGGTGGGACTCTTGACAAACTTGAATCTATCCCTGGATTTAATATAAATATTAGCGGAAAAGATTTTGTTGAAATTTTAAAAAAATCAAATATAGCAGTAATTGGACAAACAGAAAATATTGTACCTGCTGATAAGCTTTTATACGCATTGAGAGATGCAACGGCAACAGTTGATAATGTAAGTTTGATTGCATCATCAATTCTTTCCAAAAAAATTGCATTAGGAACAGATGCCTTAGTTCTCGATGTAAAAGTTGGAAATGGCGCTTTTATGAAAGATGTTCCATCAGCAGTTGAGTTATCAAAATTAATGGTAAGTCTTGGCAAAAAATTTGGTAGAAATACAAAGGCAATTATCACTAGTATGAACGAACCTCTTGGCGATGCAATTGGAAATAGCCTTGAGGTAATTGAAGCCATAAATGTCTTAAAGGGTCATGGATCAAAACACTTAAAAGAAATTTCCCTTAAAATTGGTTCAAAGCTGATGATTATTGAGGGAATTGCAAAAACTGAGGATGAAGCAAGAAAAATCCTTGAAGAAAAAATTAAGGATGGATCTGCAATAGAAAAATTCAAGGAAATGGTTGAACTTCAAGGTGGAGATCCAACATACATTGACGATGTAGAGAAATTTAAAAAGTCATCAATAATAAAAGACATTTATAGCGATGAATCAGGATACGTAAAATCCATTGAAGCAATTGAAATTGGAATTGCGTCAAGAGACCTTGGAGCAGGAAGACATAAAAAGGGAGATGTACTCGATTTGAGTGCAGGAATTTACCTTCACAAAAAAGTTGGCGACTACGTAGAAAAGGGCGAAAAGATAGCTACAATCTATACAGAAAAGGAAAGTGAAGTAAGAGGAGCAATTGAAAGAATTAAAAAAGCCTACGCCTTTTCTGACAAAAAAGAAGATTATAAATTAATTATAGAAGAGATTGATTGAGATGAGAAATTTTGATATAGCGTCAATTGCAATAAATATTATTGCACTTTTGATAGCCATAATTCCACATGAAATAGCACATGGATATGTTGCATATCTGTGTGGAGATACAACTGCAAAAGACGATGGAAGACTTAGCTTAAACCCATTTCACCACATAGACCCTATTGGTTTAATTTCTATGCTTGTTTTTAGGTTTGGATGGGCAAAGGCTGTGCCAATTAACCCATATAGATTTAAGGGCAATAGAAAAGTTGCATCTCTTTTAGTTTCACTTGCAGGAGTTTTCACTAATTTTATTCTTGGGTTTATTTCTGGGATTATTTTAGTTTATTTAAACTATAAGTCTTCTTTTTTAGTTCCGCTTTTCACATCAATTTTTTGGTACAATATTATGCTCGGTGTATTTAATTTAGTGCCATTGCCACCCCTTGATGGATCAAAGGTATTGGCTACACTTTTACCAGAAGATTTGGAATATAAATTTTATAAGAATGAAAAATACTTTTATTTTGTGTTAGTTATAATGATTTTTTCAGGAGTGGTGGACAAATTTATAGCGCCGATTATCGAAAGTATTTTAAGCGGAATTATTTATCTGGGAATTAATCTATGGAATACAATATTGTTTTAAAAACTTATGAAGGTCCAATGGATCTTCTTTTAGATTTAATAAAAGAAAAGGAAATAGACATTTACGACATACCAATTTTCACAATTACTGAAGAATTTTTAAAATATATTGAAAATATGAAGAAGTTAAACCTAACCCTTACTTCAGATTTTATTTTAATGGCATCAACCCTTTTGGAAATAAAATCAAAAATGCTTCTTCCAAAAAAGGAAGTCCTAGATGATGATGAAGAGGTGGAAGAAGATCCACGACTTGACTTAGTAGAAAGCCTTTTGGAGTATAAAAAGTATAAAGAGGCCTCTGAAATTTTAAAAGTGCAAGAAGAATACGAGTCAAAATCCTTTTACAAGTTAAAAACTGAAATATTTTCAATGAGTGAAATGGATTTTTTAAAGGAATCAAATGTTGAAAAACTATCTCTTGCTTTTTACAATATTTTAAAAAGATATAAGGACAAGGAAGTCATTGGAATTGAGAGAGAGTATTTTAAAGTTGAAGATGCTTCCAGAAAGATAAAACAAGCACTAAAGGAAAATAAAAAAATAAAATTTAGCGAACTTTTAGAAGATATAGTTTATAAAGTTGATGTTATAACTTATTTTTTAGGAATGCTTGAACTTATTAAGAACGAATATATTATAGCAAATCAAAGCGACAATTTTGGCGATATTTTAATTGAAGAGAGAAAATACAATGGACAAGAACAGACTCAAATCAATAATTGAATCAATACTATTTATTTGGGGAGACCCCATAAGTTTAGATGACATTGCAAGCACTCTTGAACTTAAAAAGGACTATGCAAGAGAAATTCTTATGGAGATGAAAGAAAATTATAAAAATGAAACATCGGGACTTAGGCTTAGAGAAATTGATGGAAAATTTCAAATTGGAACTAAGCAAGAAAACGAGCCCTATTTAAAAAACTTAATTAAAGAAAAGAAGGAGAAAAATCTTTCAAAGCCAGCTCTTGAAACTCTTTCTATAATAGCCTATAAGCAGCCAGTAACAAAGGTTGAAGTAGAAGAATTGAGAGGAGTAAATTGTGATAGCACGATTAAGGGTCTTCTTGATTTTGATTTAATAGAAGTTTCTGGCAAACTTGATAGAATAGGACATCCAAATTTGTACAGCACAACTGATAAATTTTTACAAAAATTTGGCATGAAAAATTTGGAAGAACTGCCTGACCTAAAGGAATTAGAGGAGGAATCTAATTGAGATTACAAAAATATATGGCTCATTGTGGAGCTGCATCAAGAAGAAAATGCGAAGAATATATTCAAGAAGGGCTTGTAAAAGTAAATGACAAAATTGTCACAGAACTTGGTACAAAAATTGACCCAAATGTTGATAGAGTTTACTTAAATGGAAAGAGACTAACTCTTGAAAATAAAAAAGTTTATATGATTTTAAATAAACCAATAGGCGTTGTTACAAGTGCAAATGATGAGAAAGATAGACAAACAGTAACAGACCTTGTACCTGACGATTACAGAGTTTATCCTGTGGGAAGGCTTGACATCGACACAACTGGTTTAGTGCTACTAACAAATGACGGCGAGCTTGCAAATATTTTAATGCACCCAAGATATAAAATTGGCAAAAAATATATTGTTACAGTCGAGGGAACTCCCAACGCTCACGAACTTTCTTTACTGCGAGGAGGTCTTGACATAAGAGATTTAAAAACTTCGCCAGCCAATGTTAGAATTTTAAAAAGTTTTAAACAAGATTCTATTTTAGAAATAGAAATTTTTGAGGGACAAAACCATCAAGTCAAGAGGATGTTCGACTACATTGGTCATAGTGTAAAAAAATTAAAGAGAATTTCCATGGGAAAAATTGAATTGCTAGACCTTGAAGTTGGAAATTATAGATATTTAAATGAAAATGAAATAAAATATTTAAAGGGATTAAAATGATTGTAAAGGAAAAATATTTTGAGATAGTGGATGAAGTGCTATCTCATAATTTTTTAGGTAAAATTGCAGTTGATGCTACTGTTGGAAGGGGCAATGACACTTTAAAACTTTTAAAGGCAGTGGGAAGAGATGGCTTTGTTTATGGTTTTGATGTACAAGAAGAGGCAATTTCATCAGCAGAAAAAAATTTAAAGGATTTTAAAAATTATAAATTATTTTTGGATAGTCACGAAAACATTGATAAAATAGAAAAATTTGATTTAGTAATTTACAATCTTGGATTTCTTCCAGGCTCTGATAAAAAAATTACAACTTTAAAAGATTCAACTATTATTTCCTTAAAAAAAGCCAAGGAAAAAATAAATGATGGCGGAATAATAATTGTGGTTTCCTACTTAGGTCATGAGAATTCTTTTGAAGAAAGAGAAGGCGTTGACGAATTTATAAAAAATCTTGACCAAAAAAAATTTAAAGTAGAAAAAAGAGAATTTTACAATCAAAAGCACAATCCACCAATTGTATATCTAATCGAGAAGAAGGTAGGACCATGAAAATCGCAATAATCGGTGGAGGACCTGCGGGAATGATGTGTGCCATAAAGGCGGCAGAAAATCACGAGGTATTTCTCTACGAAAAAAATGAAAAATTAGGTAAAAAATTATTTATTACAGGAAAGGGAAGGTGCAATATTACCAATTATTGTGACGAGAGAGAGTTTTTAAAAAATATTGTAAGAAATAAAAATTTTATGTATTCATCAATTTATTCACTTTCGCCCTTTACAACTTATTATTATTTTGAAGAACTTGGTCTGCCACTGAAAATTGAGCGTGGCAATAGAGTTTTCCCTGCAAGTGATAAATCTTCTGATGTAATAAAAATTTATGAAAAAAAATTAAGGGAAATGGGAGTAAAAATAAAACTAAATTCTGAAATTAAAAGCATAAAAAAAGATGAAGATTGTTTTATTTTAAATGATAGAGAAAAATACGATAAAGTTGTTATTGCAACTGGTGGGGTATCCTATAAGTTAACAGGTTCAACTGGAGAAGGATATAAATTTGCAAAAAATTTTAATCACAAAGTAGTGGAAACTGTGCCAGGACTTATAGGGATAAATTTATATAATGGATTTAGTTTAGCAGGACTAACTTTAAAGAATGTTGAGTTAAAAGTAGTAAAAGATAAAAAAATAATTTCTAGGGAATTTGGCGAGCTTCTTTTCACTCACAGAGGTATTAGCGGTCCCATTGTTCTAACGACTTCTAGCAAAATAAATAGGTTAAGAGATTTTGAAATATATTTAGATTTAAAACCAGCTTTAACTAATGAAAAATTAGACAACAGAATATTGAGAGATTTTTGTGAAAATCAAAATAAAAATATAGAAAATGTAATGAGATTACTATTGCCACGAGATTTAATTTCCTATATTCTTGAAGGTGCAGAAATCAAAGGGGATAAAAAGGTAAATCAAATTACAAAGGAAGAGAGAGATAAATTAGTTAAAACTATAAAGAACTTTGAATTAAAATTTGAAAGTTTAGACGACATCAATAGGGCAATAATTACTAGTGGTGGCGTTGATGTAGTTGACATAGATCCAAAAACAATGGAGTCAAAAATTGTAAAGGGACTTTATTTTATTGGAGAAGTTCTTGATGTAGATGCAGTAACTGGTGGATTTAACATTCAAATTGCAAATTCAACTGGTTACAATTGTGGGATTAATTTGTAATCCTTGACCTTTACTTATTTCTTAATATAAAATATAATGATATTAATCACTACTATGTATTGTAGTGATTTTTTTGGAGGTAAAAATGAAAATTGCAATAGATGGGCCAGCAGGCTCTGGCAAAAGTTCCATTGCAAAGGAAATTGCAAAGAAACTTGATATTTTATATGTTGACACGGGTGCAATGTATCGTGCCATAACTCTCAAACTTTTAACAGCAAAAGAGACAGATTATGAAAAAATATTAAAGGAAACAAAAATAAATTTTGATGGAGATAAAATATTTTTAGATGGAGAAGATGTATCAAAAAGGATCAGAGAAAATGAAATTTCCAACAAAACTTCTGAGTTGTCTAAGAATAAAATTATTAGAGACTATCTAGTGAAAATGCAAAGAGAAATTGCTAAGGATACTGATGTAGTAATGGAAGGAAGAGATATTGGTTCAGTAGTTTTAAAAGATGCTGAATATAAATTTTTCTTGACGGCAAATGTAGAAACTCGTGCAATGAGAAGGTATAAACAAATTGGCGATGACAAAGTTACTTTTGATGAAATTTTAGAAGATTTGAAAGTAAGAGATTACAACGATTCTCACAGAGAAAATTCTCCTCTTGTAAAGACAGATGATGCAATATTAATCGACAGCACAAACTTAAATGCTGAAGAAACTATAAAAAAAATTATATCTTATGTAAAAAGGTGATTTATGTTTTACAAATTTATACAAGTTTTTATTGGTTTTTTTGTAAAAGTAATTTATAGAGTTGAAGTTTTTGGTATAGAAAATATTCCAAAGGAAGAGAAAAGACTTATAATTTGCGGAAATCACAAGAGTAATTTAGATCCAGTTACAATTTCTGCAATTTTTCCAAGGCAAATTTTTTGGATGGCTAAAAGAGAACTTTTTGAAAATAAATTAGTTGGTGGATTTTTAACAAAACTTGGAGCTTTCCCAGTAGATAGAGAAAAAAATGATTTAAAGGCAATAAAAACTTCCCTCACAATTTTAAAAGATGAAAAAGTCCTTGGAATTTTTCCAGAGGGAACTAGAGTAAGTGAAATTGACTATACAAAAATAAAATCGGGCATTGCACTTATTGCACAAAAAACTGATTCAGAAGTTCTTCCAGTATTTATAGAAGGAGAATATAAAGCCTTTAGAAAAATAAAGGTTTATTTTAGAAAACCAGTGAAAATTAATAAGGAAATAAAATATTCAAACGAAGAATTGGAAAATATTTCTCAAGATATTATGAGAATGGTCTATGGTGAAGAAATAAAATGGAAATTATTGTAGCAGATGTAAGAGGATTTTGTGGCGGTGTTAAAAGAGCTGTAAAAATGGCATTTGATAACGCTGCGAAAGGCGTCTATTCTTATGGAGATTTAGTCCACAATGAGTTTGTTGTAAAGGAATTAGAAGAACAAGGTGTAATTACAATTGATGACACAAATATTGAAAATTCAAAGGTAATTATAAGAAGCCATGGAGTTCACAAGAGAATTTTAAATGAATTAGAAGAAAAAAATAATAAAATAATAAATTGTGTATGTCCAAAGGTAGAAAAAGTTTATAATATAGTAGATAATTTCTATAAAAAAGGTTATAATATAGTAATTATCGGGAATAATAAACACCCTGAAGTGATAGGGATTAATTCCAGATGCAATGACTCTGCAACTATTATTTCCAAATTGGAAGACATAAAAATTTTAGATGGGAAAACTGTTGTTGTTTCTCAAACTACAAATAATGTAGAATTTTTTGAAAAAGCAATAAATATTATAAAAAATATTTCAAAAGATGAAGTTTTAGTTTATAATACTATATGTAATGCAACTTTCAAGAGACAAGAAAGTATTAGGAATTTATCAAAAAAAGTTGACGCCGTAATTGTACTTGGCGGCAAAAAAAGTTCTAACACTAAAAAACTTGCAGAGATTGCAAAATTAAATTGTAAAAATGTATTTTTAATTCAATCGATTAATGATATTGATTTAAATATATTTAAAAAATTTAATAAAATTGGTATTACCGCCGGAGCATCCACACCGGAATCGGTAATCAAGGAGGCTGTTTGTAGGATGGAAAATTTTGACAAAGGTGAGATGATGGAAGCCATTGATAATTCTTTTAAAAGAATTAGAAAGGGCGAAGTAGTAACTGGAGAGGTTTTATATATAACTGATTCAGAAGTAATGGTAAATCTTGGATACAGATCAGATGGTATCATTTCAAAAGATGAACTTGCAGGAGGACCAGATGTTAATCCAGCAGATCTTTATGAACAAGGTCAAGAAATTGATGTATATGTTTTAAAGATGGATGATGGAGATGGCAATGTTGTTCTTTCAACAAAAAGAGTTGCTGACATGAAAATTTGGGATGAAGTTGAAGAACTTTATAATAACAAGGAAAATATTACAGTAACTGTAAAGAACCAAGTAAAAGGCGGACTTACTGCAGATTACAGAGGATTAAATGTATTTATCCCAGCATCTCATGTTTCTGTTAGATTCCAAAAAGATTTAAGCAAATTCATTGGAGAAGAATTTGAAACTGAAATTATCGATTTTGATAAGAGAAAGAAGAGAATTGTTGTTTCAAGAAAGAATGTACTTCAAGAAGAATTAGACAAAGTTCGTGATGAAGTATACGACAAGCTTAAAGAAGGAGACATTATTGAAGGAACTGTACAAAGATTAACTAATTTTGGTGCTTTCGTAGATGTTGGAGGTGTTGATGGACTTATCCATATCTCTGAACTTTCATGGAATAGAGTAAAACACCCATCAGATGTTGTATCACCTGGAGATGTAGTTAAAGTACAAGTTCTAAATGTTGATAAAGAAAAAAATAGAATCGCACTTGGACTTAAACAAACTATGGAAAAACCATGGGATGTGTTCACAAAAGAAGTTAAAGTTGGCGATGTAGTTAAAGGTAAAGTTGTAAATCTTCTTGACTTTGGTGCCTTTGTAAGACTCGAACAAGGCGTTGATGGACTTCTTCATGTATCACAAATTGCAAGAGAACACGTTGAGAAGCCACAAGATAAACTTTCTATTGGCGAAGAAGTTACAGTTAAAGTAACTGATATTGATGAAGAAAATCAAAAGATTTCTCTTTCTATCAAGGCTCTAATTGAACCTGAAGAAAAAGAAGAAACAGAAGAAGCTAAACCAAGAGAAAGAAAACCAAGAAAAGAAAGAAAGCCAGCTCCAAAGAGAGAAAAGAAAATTGAAGAACCAAAACAAGATGACTTCAACATGACTATTGGAGAAATGCTTGGACTTAGCTTTGCTGATGCAAATTTAGATTCTGAAATCATCGAAGAAGGAAAAGAAATTTCAGCTTCAGCAAATGAAGAAGAAAAAGAAGAAACTGAAGAATCAACAGAAGAATAATATATTTAAAAAGGGAGATTTAGTCTCTCTTTTTTTTTAGACTCTATGTCAAATATTGGGAGGTTCGACGATATCAAATCTATTTTCATTGTAAAAATTAATTGACAAGTATATTATATATTGGTACTCTAAACCTAGAAAACGTTATACTACGTAATATAAGATTGGTGAATTGAAGGAAAGTAACGACTTATGATGTTAATGATGAAAAAATATTACGTGAAAATAAATAAATCAAGTAGTAGATTAAAATAGTAAAAGAGAGGTTTAATATGAGTAAAAAAAAGAGGCAATTTATTTCACATTTATAGTTTTTTTACTAGATTTTTTGTTGGGAATTACATATACATATTTTTATAAAATAGAAAACGCAGGAATTATGACGCCTATTATGAGCTTAGTCCCTGCTGCTGTTGCTATTTTATTAGAAAAAGATTTTAAGTTAAAAGATTTATTTAAAGATAAATTAAGTTTAGTATACATATTGTATTTTATATTATTTATATTTTTTTATATATTGTCATTTTTTTCTGGAAAAGTTTTAAATAATATGAATTACGTTGTATATTTAGGTTGGGCAATTAGCGTTTATATACTAACAATTGATAACAAAGTGTTAAAGGGGAAATTTAATTTAGGTGTGTTAATTAAATGGGCTATTATTGTAATTATATTAGATGTGTTTAAGTTAGGCATATTGGGTTATTATTATACATCGAAAATTGATTTTAATGATCTTTTTAACAGAGTAATAGGGGTATTTACGTTAGGATTAGTTAGTACAATCTTTCACTTAATATTTACTATGGGCGAAGAATATGGGTGGAGATATTTCTTACAAACAAGATTGCAATCAATTTGTGGTAATAGAATAGGAGTTTTATTAACTGGCTTCTTATGGGGAGTAGCTCATTTACCATTGTATGTTTTGGTATTTTATACTGGAATAGAAGGTGTTTTTGCAGGTATAGATATTACCATATTTTGTATTACTTTTGGAATAGTCCTTGGACTCATTTATATGAAAAGCAGAAGTGTTCTTATGGTAACATTTATCCATCTTATGCATAATATGTTTATGGCAAATATTATGAGTGTAGGGCATAATCAAGATTTTATTTTTACTAAAGAATTTTTAATTGTATCTGTAATAACATCTATATTTTTTTATACTCCATTTTTATTAAATAAGCAGTATAATTAAATTTTAACTTAAAATAAAATAAGGTGTCTAATATGGTTAAGAATTTTGAAAAATATATTACAAATATTAATGATAGTATGTCAAATTATTTTATAAATAGAGAAAAAATAATAGATTCAAATGATATTATGATAATAAATCAATTATTATTAAATAATTTGGTATTTCTTTATACATAAGTTTTTTGGATATTAGATCGATGAGTATATAAGGATAGAATAAACTTAATATTATTCGGATTTAAAATCTTTAAATATTAAATAAAAATTCAAATATTTTACATAAAGGATGTGTAATTGAAATATGAAAAAAATATTTAAAAATATTATTTTTTACATCACTTATTGTCTTGCAAATTGGTTAGTATTTAACATAATCTTTAGTATAATTTTTCGATCTTTAAAAAAGTTAGATTATAAAAGTCATATAAATTTATTAGCTTCTATTGTATTTATTGTTGTTACATATTTAATTACTAAAATATATATAAAAAGAAAAAGTTTTTATTTTAAGAATTTAAATATTAAAATAATTGATGTTTATTCATTTATTCTTTTAGGCATGTTAATATCAATAATATTTTTCATTTTAATTTACAATATTGAAAAGAAATTTAATTTTACTTATTTTGAAAGGTATATGAAGTATTTTAGCGAAAATATGCAAGTAAATGATATTAATAAAATTAGTCCAATAGAAACAATTATAACATCTGTGACTTTAGTACCAATAGGGGAAGAATTGTATTTTAGAAAATTTGGATTAAATTTTTTAAAGTCAAAAGGTCTTGATAACAAACATGCCATTTTATTATCAGCACTTTCTTTTGGATTATTTCATTTTAGAATTATTAGTTCTTTTGTATCTTCTTTTCTAATTGGAGTTATTTCCGGGTTGGCATATGTTGTAACTGATAAACTAAGATATTCAATTTTTACTCATGGTTTAAATAATTTACTTGCTATGTCATCAGCACTATATTATGAGTTTATATTAAGAGATACTCCTAGCATAAATTTTATTATGAAATATAATGATAATATAACAGCTGTGATATACATATTTATTATTTTATTATTGTTGTTTTTGATACAAGCTTTTTATAAAAGAAAAATTAGCTATTACAAAGAAAAAATAATTGAAATATATAAAAATCTTTAAATTATTATATAAATAGTTTTTGAAAATAAGAGTTTAATATATAGGGAGAAATATTATTAGTAATTTTAAAGAAATTTATTTGGATTTAAATAAGGAATGTAGAGGCAAATTAATATAAAGACAAGTATGTTGGATAAAGTATAAACAAGTGAATTCTAATTATTTATTGATGTTGGCATTTTTTATAAAAGCGGGAGATTTGTAATGATAATTAAAACTATTTTTGTAAGTGGAATTGCAAGCTTTATTTTTTATTTTTTTAATTTAATATATCAATTAATATTTTTAAAAGTATTTACAAGTTTTAACATTGAAGATACTAACCATTTATTGATTTTGAGTTCTGTAAAATCCTTGCTTTTTATATTGTTGATTATACTTTTTTTTAAAATTAAAAATATCAGTTTTTTAAAATCTAAATATAATGATGGTTTACTTAGCAATATTAGTAATATGTGTAAGTATGGAAGTGCAATTTTTTTATAAATTTTATAATTTTTTTTATCATTATAAAATACAATATGAAGTTTTTTGATAATATGATTTACACAAGTGATGGTGTAAATATTAATAAATTAGATATCAATACCCTAAAGTTTTTAATTATTGTATTTATGAATGTTATTCTCGAAGAATTTTATTTTAGATTAACTTTAGTTAAATTCTTAGAAAAAAAATACAGTGAAAGGAACATCTTGTTAATTAGTGCGTTTTCTTTTGGATTTATACATTTTGTAGATGTTCTGGCAATAATAAGTGCTACAATAATTGGGTATTTTTTAGCTATAACTTTTTTAAAAACAAAAAGATTAGTCTATTCGATTTTTCTTCATTTTATAGTTAATATAAACTCGATTTTAATAAACCCCATAATAAAATTATTAGATCCTCAGGAAAAGTTTGGAGAAAATTGGATATTTATATCTTCATTAATTATGTTTATAATCTTTTTTATAATATACACATTAACAAAAATAATAGGAACTAAGAATGAAAAAATATAATAAAAATATTTTAAGAACTTAATTTGAATTATTAATAATACAATGTTAATTGATGCTAGATACATTTACATATTTATAATATCTACTGTTTTAATTGAGTACTTCTCATAGTTTCATATATCGTGTTGGTTCAAAAATTATTTTTTGTACAAAGAATACTCTTGCATAAGGGTGTTCTTTTTTCTTGTAATTCATTAAATTTAGTTAGTATTTTTTATTATAAAACAGTGATGCACATAGCACTACTTTTTTTATATTTTTTGTGTAAAGAATATTGGAGATTTAAAAATATTAAATGGTAGCGTTAAGAAGTGAAATAAAAAATTTTTAAGATTCAAAAAATAATATTGAAAATTCTTTTGTGTTATAATATTTAGAAAGAGAAATTTTATGTAAATTTAAAGTATTTGTGATATTATAATTGAGGTGAAAGGATGATCTTAGAGGCAATAATTCTTGCAGCAATTGTTTTATTTTTTCTTAAAGATAAGGATTTAAATAATTTAATAAATTTTAAATTCAAAATGATTTCTTTTGCGTCTATTGGAATTTTTGTGATGATTTTCATAAATTTTGTAACTTCGAGATATTTTGGGAAGGTTACAGACTTTTTTGTAGATAATTTTAAAATTTTTCACATCTTATCTATTTCATTGATTGGAATTTCACTTATTTCAAATTATAAAAATTACGGATTACTTTTAAGTGGGATTGGCACAATTTTAAATGTCGTTCCAGTTATTTTTAATGGCAAAATGCCTGTCAGCATAGATGCCTTAATGAGAACAAATAATGAAAGGATAATAAAACTCATATACATGGGTGGAAGTCTTAGTCACGGGGTTTTTGAAAATCCAAAATTTTATTTTTTGTCGGATATTATACCTTTACATAGAGTTATTGGGAATTCAAAGGTAATAAGTATTGGAGATATTTTTATTTCTATTGGCTTATTTTTTGCAATAATTTTAATTTCAAGGAAGCGAGGTGCGTGATGGAAAGCTTAAATAATATAATCAATGTAATAAATTTAAGGGATGTTGTGGACATATTAATTGTTACTTTATTAATTTATTATGTTTTAAAATTAATTAGAAACACTAGAGCGGAGCAAGTTTTTAAGGGAATACTTTTGATTTTATTATTTATAAAAATTTCCCAGTTTTTCCAACTGTATACTGTTAACTGGATTTTTACAAGGTTTATTAACGATGGCATCGTCGCTATAATAGTGCTTTTCCAACCGGAAATTAGAAGGGGTCTTCAATATTTAGGTCTTACTTCTAGTATTAAAAATAATTTTAGTCAAAATAAGGACACAGTACCTGAAACTGTTGAAGAAATTATTTCTGCAGTTGCTTCTCTTGCGAGACAAAAAATTGGGGCTCTTATAATTATTGAAAAAGAAGTTGGACTTAGTGAAGTTATTGAAACTGGTACAGAAATCAATGGATTAGTGAGCAGCGGTCTTCTTATAAATATATTTATTCCAAACACACCTCTTCACGATGGTGCTGTTATTATTAAGGGCTCAAAGGTTAAAGCAGCAGCTTGTTTTTTGCCACTGTCTGATAATCAAAAAATTTCTAAGGAACTTGGCACAAGGCATAGGGCGGGAATTGGAATTTCTGAAAAATCTGACTGCCTAAGTATTATGGTGTCTGAGGAAAACGGAACTATTTCAACAGCGGAAAATGGAGTTATCTCCAGATATTTAGATATTGAAACTCTTGAAGCAAAACTTCTTGAGATTTACAGTCCAGATTATAGAGTAAGGTCTATTTTCTCAAAGCGTGGTGATAAAGATGAAAAAGATAAATTTTAAAAATGACAGAAGTTTAATGATAAAAATTACATCTCTTATTTTTGCACTTATCTTGTGGTCCTATGTAAAGAGCGAGGCAAATTTTATTACTTCGGCAAATTTTAAAAACATAGAAGTTACTTATGAGGGATTATCTAATTTAAAGGAAAAAAACTTGACAATTATTTCTCCTAAGGAGTTTAGTGTTGATGTTAAATTGCAGGGTTATAATTCTTATATGCGAAATGTTACAAGGGATGGAATTGTGGCAAAAGTGGATTTAAGTAAATTATCTGAAGGAGAGCACTCTATTCCTGTAAATGTTTCTTATATTGACCTTGGAATTTCTGTTGTAAATACATCGCCAAGGAGAATTCCTTTCAAAATAGACAAAGTTTTGAATGAAAAAGTTAAAGCAGATGTAGTTATAAAAAATAAACCTCAAAAAGGATTGTCTGTTGGAGAAATTGACAAGGCAGTCAATGTTGTTGTAAAGGGTGCAAGCACTTATATTAATAAAATTGATAAGGTAGAAGCACATATTGATGTTACTGATATGACGGAAACATCAACTGTAGATTCAGAAATCTTCGCTTATGATGATTTAGGAAAAGTGATTAAAGAGGTAACTGTTACGCCTGCCACTGTAAAAGTTGACGTTCCAATTTTAAAGAGCAAGACTGTTCCAATTAAATTGGTATATAATGAAAATACTACAGAAAATATTGTTACAAATGACTTTTCAATTGAGCCGGCTTCTGTTACAATTAGAGGAAATTCTGATGTAATTGATTCTATAAGATTCATTGAAACACGTCCAATTAATTTTAATAATATTAAAAAAGGTGATGATCAAGTTAAATTGAATTTGCCAGATAAAGTTACATTAGTCGATGAAAATATTAATTTTAGATTGAAGCAAAAACCTAAGGATGTAGAGTAATTAAGTAATTAGGAGGGAATATGGAATATTTTGGAGAAGGATTAACATTTGACGATATTTTACTTGTGCCAGCAAAATCAGAAATTTTGCCAAACCAAGTTGATTTATCTACAAATTTGACAGAAAAAATTAAGTTGAACATACCACTTATGTCTGCAGGCATGGACACTGTTACTGAACACAGAATGTCAATTGCCATGGCAAGAGAAGGTGGAATAGGTATTATTCACAAGAATATGTCAATAGAGGACCAAGCTCTTGAAGTAGATAAAGTTAAGAGATCTGAACATGGAGTAATCACAGATCCCTTTTCACTAACTAAGGACCATTCAATTAAAGATGCATCTGAACTTATGGAAAGATACAGAATTAGCGGCGTTCCAGTTGTAACCGAAAAGGGAGTTTTGGAAGGAATTATTACTAATAGAGATATTAGATTTGAAACGGACTTATCTAAAAGGATTAGCGAAGTAATGACTTCTGAAAATTTAATAACTGGTGCTCCGGATATTTCCCTTGATGAAGCCCTTAAAGTATTGAAAAAATATAAAATTGAAAAACTTCCACTTGTGGATAAAGATAATGTTCTAAAGGGACTTATTACTATTAAGGATATTGAAAAACACGAACAATATCCAAACTCTGCTAGAGATAAAACCGGAAGACTTCTTGCTGGTGCTGCAGTTGGAGCAACTAAGGATGTTCTTGACAGAATAGAAGCACTTGTGAAGGCAAAGGCAGATGTTTTTGTAATTGACACAGCTCATGGTCAATCTAAAAATGTTTTAAATACTATTAAAAATATTAAGGACGCTTTTCCTGATATTCAACTTATTGCAGGAAATGTTGCAACTTATGAGGGAACGGAAGATTTAATTAAAGCTGGTGCAGATTGCGTAAAAATTGGTATTGGACCTGGTTCAATTTGTACAACAAGAGTTGTAACAGGTATTGGAGTTCCACAGATTACTGCTATTATGGAAGCTTATAGAGCTGCTAAAAAATACAGCGTTCCAATTATTGCCGATGGTGGTATTAAATTCTCAGGCGACGTTGCAAAAGCTCTTGCAGCTGGTGGAAATGTTGTAATGATGGGTTCACTTTTTGCAGGTACTGATGAATCTCCTGGAGAAGAGATTTTCGTTGAAGGTAGAAGATTTAAAGCTTATAGAGGTATGGGATCTCTAGGCGCAATGAGTGCAGGTTCATCTGATAGATATTTTCAAAGTGGAACTACTAAATATGTTCCTGAAGGAGTTGAAGGTAGAGTTCCTTACAAGGGACTTGTTAGCGACATTGTATTCCAACTTGTTGGTGGTGTAAAATCTGCAATGGGTTATCTTGGAGCAAAGGATCTAGAAACTCTAAGGGCAACTGCTAAATACGTTAAGATTACTCAAGCTTCCCTTACAGAATCTCATCCACACAATATTACAATTACAAGAGAAGCTCCTAACTACTATTAATATTAAAATTTTATTAATAATCCACTTCAATTGAATTTGGAGTGGATTTTATTTATAATTATCATTGTGAGGTGATATTTTGAAAACTAAGGTATTACTTGTTGAAGATGAAGAATCAATAAGAAAATTTGTAAAAATAAATTTAGAAAGAGAAGGATACATAATTTTTGAAGCAGGCAGTGGAGAAGATGGAATTGAAATCGCAAGACGTGAAAGACCTGACATTGTAGTGCTTGACATTATGCTCCCTGGAATTGATGGTTTTGAAGTATGTAGGACTCTTAGAAATGAGTTTCCTTCACTTGGCATAATAATGCTTACTGCAAAGGCAGAGGATTACGACAAGATAATGGGTCTTCAATATGGCACAGATGATTATCTTACTAAACCCTTCAATCCAACAGAACTTACTTTGAGAATTAAATCCATTGAGAGAAGACTTGAGCCAGAAGAAGAAAAGGAAAGCAATTTAATAATTGATCCACCTTTTAAAATTGATTCTTACTCAAGAAAATTTTATAAGGATGATGTTGAATTGGAACTAACTCCTACGGAATATCAAATTATAAAAATATTTATGACAAATCCCGGCAAGGCAATGACAAGAGATGAAATACTAAGACTTGTTTGGGGCGATGACTTTTTAGGTGATTCAAAAATTGTAGATGTAAACATAAGAAGACTTAGGTCAAAAATCGAGACAAACCCTGCAAAGCCAAATTACATTGAAACAGTTTGGGGAACAGGATACAGATGGAGATAAGAGGTGTCTGTAATTGAAAAATAAAATTGGAAAAAGATTAGTAAGAAGTTTTCTAATAGTTATTTTAATTACAATTTCAATTATAGATATATTTTTGCTCTTTGCTTTTAGTTTTTATTTTTACAATAATATTTCCAAAGAATTAATTTCTAGGATGGAAGTTTCTCTTGAAATTTACAAAAGAGATTACTCTGACAAAACAATTGAAGATTTAATTTATGAAGATAGCGACATATTTCTTTCAAATACAAATGCAGAGGTACAAATTTTAGACAATAATGGAGATTTATTGTTGGATTCTATTGGTAAACTTTCATCTACGCCAATTGAGCCATCAGACTTACTTGCTGCAGAAAATGGTGAAATAAAAACATGGCGTGGTGAAGATGCTCAAACTGGAGAAGCCATTATGTCTGTTACTGGTGCAATAAAAAACAATGAAGGTGAAAAAATCGGCTACCTTAGATTTATTTCATCTATTGAAGAAGCTAATAAGGCTATATTAAAAACTGGAATAACGCTACTTATTTTTATGCTTTTTGTTGCATTGGTTACTGCTATGGTATCTCTTTTAATCTCAAAATCAATTGTAAAGCCCATACTTGAACTTACAGAAGTTGCAAAGACAATGTTAAGTGGAAATTACGAAGAAAAGGCAAAAGTTTATGAAGATGATGAAATAGGAGAATTAGCAAAGACTCTCAATGCAATGAGTGATGAAATTATAAATAAAGATAGAATTAAAAATGATTTTATTTCTTCAATTTCTCACGAACTTAGGACACCACTTACGTCTATAAAGGGCTGGGCAGTTGTACTTAAAGATGCAAAGGAAGATGAAAAAGATCTTGTGGAAGATGGTTTAAATATTATTGAAAATGAAGCTGATAGACTTGCAAAAATGGTTGAAGAGCTTTTAGATTTTTCAAGATATATTTCTGGAAGAATTACTCTAGATAAAGATTTATTTGATATTTCACAAACATGTGTGGATGTTTCAAAACAAATGAGACCACGTGCAAAATTAAATAATATTGAATTTATAACTGAATTTCCAGATGAAGCTGTGTTAATATATGCCGACGAAAATAGAATAAAACAGCTTTTGATAAATTTGTTAGACAATGCAATAAAATTTACATCAGACAAGGGCTGGGTAAAGTTTCAAATGTTTAGAGAAGATAATTTTGTTCACATGATGATTTCTGACAATGGAATGGGAATGACTAAAGAAGAAATTGCCCATGTAAAAGAAAAATTTTACAAGGGAAAGCATTCAAAGAGCCATAGTGGTATTGGACTTTCAATAAGTGATGAGATTACAAAACTTCACAATGGAAACTTGGAAATTTTTTCTGAAGAAAATATTGGTACTACTGTAAAAGTTTCTCTTCCAATAGAAATTCCTAAGGAAGTGGGTGATAAAATTGATTAAAAAATTATTTATTATAATTTCCTTAATTTTTCTCACAGGTTGTTCTTTCTTAACAACGCAAAGCACAAATATTGAAACACCAGAGATGGGACAATCTCCAATATATGGCAAGTGGACTATTACAAAATTTATTTACAATAGAAAAATTAATCAGGACAATTTTTTATTTAAAGATATAATAGGTGAAGATCTTTACTTTAGCAATGATCAAGTGGTACTTTCCAACGACTATATAAAAGACGTTGAGTACAAGACAAAGTATGTAAAACTTTCTGAATATCTATATAAAAAATTTAATTTAGATTATAAAACTCTTGGCATTGAAGATTCAGATGTCTACACAACTTATATTTTTGACTCAAAGGCAAGCAGAAATATTTATTATGAAGTAATAAAGACTAGTGAAAACACAGCTTTACTATTTTATAATGGAGTGATTTTAGAGATAAAACTTGTGGACGACAAGATAAAAAATGACGATCTTGATAAATTAATTCTAGCTAAGAAAGATGAAGTGCTTAATAGGGGAAGTTTATTTGATTACAAGGGTGACAAGGGATTTTTAATTGGTTTTAAATCAAAAGCAGATTCTAATATTCCAACATGGAATTATAAAACTTTCTACATTAAATTTTCTGACTTAAAGCTTGAGAATGTATATGAGATGAATAATATTATTCTTCCTCGCAATGATAGCTTTTCTGAAATTAGCGTTCAAAGAGAATCAAAGGGCGAGGAGACCACAGATAAAGTAATCGTAAAGGATTATAAAAATTCAAAGCTTAGAAAAGATGATGACATCCTTAAGGCTGATACAGAGGAACTAAAAGATAATAATAGTCTAATGACGATAAATTTTATTACAAATAATTATGTAAATGTGGAAAGTTTAGATAGAAATTCAAACAATAATTATCTGCGAATTTACGAATTAGATAAGTTGGAGGATAAAAACCCTCTAAGTTATAAAGATTTTTTGTCAGAAAAAGATTTAAATTCTGAAAGCAAAAATATTGAGGAATTAAAAAAAGATCCCTATAATATAGGAATTTATAGAGATAACGGTTTTTGGAAGTTAAAGGGGAGAATGAAACTATCAGATAATAAATTCTCTGATTTTGATTTAAATTTAGTTCTTCCATATGAAGTAAATAAATATAACGAGATAAATATTCCAATGTCTCAAATAAAAAATTTCAAATCTAGCATAAAAGATGGCTTTGTATCCCCTGACAATAAATTTTTAATAACATTGGAAAAAAATTTTATAAGAATTTATAATATAGAGGATAGCAAAATACTTCCTAGTCCAATTTTTGAAAGAGAGATAGGAAATGAAGCGTCCACAATTATGACTGAGTGGGCAATAGGTCGCTATTCAAATATTTGGCAACAAGAATTGTCATCAAATAAATGAGGTGTAAAATGAACAAAATAATGGAAATGGTCATGGAAAATTCAACTTACTTGCTCCTAACTCTTGGCGCAATTTTAATTGGAGTTGTCCTTACCTTTATAGTCAACTTTGCCGCAAGAGATTTAAAATTTATAAAATATTTGCCAGGACTTGCCCTAGTTTTCATTGGAATTATTTCACTTTTTATGGTGATAAATAAACTTTTTGATCCAGGAAGTCTCGATAATTTAATTATTTTTGTAATTGGTGTATCTTCTGGTTTGGTTTCACTAATATTTGCTTTGATAATTGGAATTGCAAGTTCAAATAAAAATAGGTATAAAAGAAATACTAGAAAAAAAGCTTAAGATAAAGAGGCACATTGTGCTTCTTTTTTCTTGAGCTTTTTTAAAATAAATAATATTAATGAAATTTTAGAATAAGTTCATGATTTAATAATAATCCTTTAAAATTTAAGTTGAGATATAATCCTTCATTGATTCGAACTTTTTATCGCCAATGCCATCGACATTTTTAATGTCTTCAATTGATGAAAAAGAATTTTGAGAGCGATAATTTATAATTTTCTCGGCAGTTTTTGGACCAACTCCAGGGATTTTTTGTAGTTCAGCTGCATCTGCACTATTAATATTTATTTTACCTCCAGAATTTTCCTTGGAATCATTTGTAACTAATTGCGTAGCTTCATTATTATTAACCTCATTAATTTTTGGAATGTAAATCTTTTCTTCGTCGTGAAGTTTTGCTGCAAGATTAATCCTATCGAGGTCGGCTTCATTTGTTGCACCACCTGCCATTTCAACTGCATCTACAACTCTTTTTGATGAATCTAATTTTAAAATTCCAGGATTTTTTACTGCACCAGAAATATGCACCATTATCTCTTTAGCTTCCTTTGTAGTCTGAATTTCATCTTCTTCAGTTAATTCTTTTTTAGAAAAGTTTTTTGACGATGAACTTGAAGTTTTTGTGGCCAAAAATTTTGTAGCGTCATCATCAAATTTATGTGAATCATAGTATTGATATCCAATTATTAAACAAAGAGAAATAATAATTATGTAGGGAATATTATCTTTTTTAAAAAATTTAAAATTCATTTTCATCACTCATTTATTTAAAATTATCTTAAAAATTTAATACCCTAAATTGATAATTTTACACAGTTTTCAAAAGTAGTAATCTATGTTATAATCTATATATAAAAACGATTTCAAAAATTTTACATAACAGGAGGAAAGTATGAAAGTATATACAACAGATAAGGTAAGAAATCTAGCTCTCGTAGGACATTCTGGCTCCGGAAAGACAAACCTAACAGAGGCTATGTTATTCCAAAGTGGAGCTACAAAAAAACTTGGCAATGTTTCTAACAAAAATACAGTTTCTGACTTTTCAAAGGAAGAAAAGGAAAGAGGAACTTCTATTGGAACCTCAATTATTCCTATTGAGTGGAGAAATTATAAAGTAAATGTAATAGATACTCCAGGATACCTTGATTTTGTTGGAGAAGCTCATGGTGCTTTAAGAGCAAGTGAAGCTGCAATAATGGTTATTGACGCAACAAAGGGTGTTGAAGTTGGAACTGAAAGAACTTGGAAATACACAGAAAAGATTGGACTTCCAAGAATTATTTTTATAAATAAAATTGACGGAGAAAATGTAAACTTTAGAAAACTAATGGATGAGCTTGAAGCTTCCTTTGGTAAAAAAGTTATTCCTTTCTCTGTGCCAATTGGCGAAGGCGAACATTTTGTTGGTGTTACAGATGTTATTTTCCAAAAGGGATATAAATATGTAAATTCTGCACCACAAGAAACTGAACTAAATCATGATCAAGTTAAAGCAACTGAAAGAATGTATGAAGAAATTGCAGAAGTTGTCGCTGGCTCTGATGAAGTTTTGATGGAAAAATATTTTTCTGGAGAAAAATTCACTAGAGAAGATCTTTTGAGAGGAGTTACCACAGCACTTCTTGAAGGGGATGCAGTTCCACTACTTGTAGGAAGTGGCGAAAAGGGCATTGGTATTGATATACTTCTCAATACAATCGTAAACTATATGCCTGCTCCAGATGATGAACGTGCACATCAAGGCTTTAGATTTAAAGAAGGAGAAGAAAGAAAAGTTTCTGCAAAGGAACCTTTTGCTGCAGTAGTATTTAAGACAATTTCAGACCCATTCCTTGGAAAAATTTCTATCTTCAAAGTTATTTCCGGAATTGTAAATAAAAACACAGCTCTTTACAATGTAAATGCAGAAGAAAACGAAAAACTTGGTGGACTTTACATCATGAGAGGTAAAGAACAAATTGAAATAGATGAAATTTACGCAGGAGATATTGGCGCAACTACAAAACTTGCTAAAACAGTTACAGGGGACACTCTTTGCGATAAAGATCACATAGTTGAATATAAAAAATTAAAATATTCTACACCAGTTTTATACTATGCAATTGAACCAAAGACTAAGGGCGACGAAGAAAAACTTTCTCAATCTTTGAGAAAGATTAGAGATGAAGATCCAACATTTGTAATTGAAAGAAACCCTGAAACTAAACAAATGACTATTGGTGGTCAAGGTAAAGTTCAATTAGATGTAATTCTTGAGAAATTAAAGAACACTTATGGAGTTGAAGTAAATATTGTTCCATTTATTGTTCCTTATAGAGAAACAATTAGAAAGACGGCAAGCGTTCAAGGTAAGCATAAAAAACAATCAGGTGGAGCTGGACAATATGGTGATGTTTGGATTAGATTTGAACCATCTGACAAAGAATTTGAATTTGACGAAGAAGTATTTGGGGGAGCAGTTCCAAAGAATTACTTCCCTGCAGTTGAAAAGGGAATAATTGAATCAAAGGAAAAGGGAGTTCTTGCAGGATATCCTGTAACTAATTTCAAGGCTGTTTTATACGATGGATCTTACCACGATGTTGACTCCAACGAAATGAGTTTCAAACTTGCAGCAAACCTTGCTTTTAAGAAGGGAATGCAAGAGGCAAGTCCAGTTCTTCTTGAACCAATTATGAAAGTCGAAGTTACAATACCAGAAGATTATCTCGGCGATGTAATGGGAGATATGAACAAAAGACGTGGCAGAATTCTTGGTATGGACCAACAAAATGACGGCACTCAAGTTTTAATTGCAGAAGCACCACAAGCTGAATTATTCTCATATCTAATTGATTTAAGATCTCTTACTCAAGGTAGAGGAACTTTTAGCATGGAATTTGTAAGATATGAAGAAGTTCCACAAAATATTGCGGAAAAGATAATAGAAGAAAGAAATAAAGAAAAGTAAATTTAATAAAACAGATTTAATTGAAAGGTTGGGCAATGCTAGACATTGCAAAGGAGAATAAAAATGAAGAAAATTGTAATGACTAAAAAATTTGTATCAATTTTTATAGTTTTGATTTTTATGTCATTTATATGTGGGTTTTCTTTTTTAAACTCCAAGAAAGAAAATTATGATTTTAATATAGATATTTGTGATGAAAAACCAGACTATGAAAAAATTATTAATAATTTAAGTTATGATAGTTTGTACAAATATAAGTTAAAAGATGTTATAGTAAGCGATAAGATTATGGAAGAAAAGGGATTTAAATTTACAACAAATAAGGATTCTGATTATTTATTAATATTTGCTAATAAAAATAATGAAAATGCAAATATTGCAATTAGAGTATCTGATGTAAGTTTAAGATTTTCAATTTCTAAAAAACACAGCAGTTTTGTACTTATTACTGATTCAAAAAATTCTAAAAAAGATTTAGATTTTTCATCAAAAAGTGGTATTCTAAAGGGAACATTTACTATTTTAGAATTGGAACGAGAAAAAGTCACAAATAAGTAAAAAAGAATAAAGAAATTAAGATGTCTAAAATATCTGTTGGGGAGTAAAATCTTCAGCAGATATTTTTATGTAAAAGATATTGTAATTATAGGCACTAAATCTTAAACCTTAAATAAGGTAAAAGATACTTTTAAAAACATACTAAAAGGTATGCAGTTTATATTATTTTACTTAAATAATATATTTAAAGGAATATTAAACTAAAAGCTTTACAAAAATTATATTTTATATTAAACTAGAAATAGTAAAAGATAGTCAAAATTTTTATAAATCAAAGGACAAAGATAGTCAAAGGAATGGTGCTATGGCAAAGCTTTCTAACTCCATTGAAGATTTTTTAAATGAACTTATTTTTGAATCTGGTGGAGTTGTTGAGATACAAAGATCAAAAATTTCAGATCATTTTAATTGTGCTCCTTCGCAAATAAACTATGTTTTGACAACAAGGTTTACGCCTGTTAAGGGATACTATGTTGAGTCAAGACGAGGCGGTGGAGGCTACATTAGAATAGTAAAAGTAAAAATTGAAGATGATGAAGATGTTTTAGATACTTTTTTAAGTTTCATTGGCGATTCAATTACAAAAAATAATTCAGATGAATTATTAAAGGAGCTATTGAGAATTAAAAAAGTAAGTAAAAGAGAGATGGAACTAATAAAAGTTGCTCTCTCAGATAGAGCGCTTAGTGAGTGTGAAAATAAAAATGAACTGCGGGCAGATATTTTAAAAAATATGCTACTAGTTATTTTTAGTTAGGGGGAAGAATATGCTATGCGATATTTGTAAGGAAAGAGAATCTGTCATATCTTATACTAGGGTTAATGACGATGAAATAGAAGAAGTACATTTATGTGAAGTTTGTGCAGAGGAAAAATTTAGAAAAGATTTCAAGAGTTATCAAAATATAATTCCTCAACTTGAGAATGCACTTAGAAATATTTTTCAATTTACAACAAATTCTTATAATGATGAAGAGGATATAAGTTGTGAATATTGTGGAAGGAGTTTTCGTGAATTAAAGAACACAGGAACTCTTGGATGTCCAAAATGTTATGATTCTTTTGGAGGGGAAATTAGAAAATATTTAAATGCACTAAACATTAATTTAAAATACAGGGGTAAGATCCCAAAAAATGCAGATAATTATCTTGTTTACAACAGAAAACTTGAGGATTTAAAAGAAAAATTAGATCTTGCCATAAATTTGGAAGAATATGAAAAGGCAGCAGAGATTAGGGATGAAATAAAGAAGTTAAAGGAAGATGTCAGTGTCTAAAATTATTTTAGGTTATAAATTAAAATTATATAGAAATATTGACGGTAAAAAATTTGTAAACACAATGACTGAGGAAGAATTAAAGAAAAACTTAGAATTTTTTTATCCTATTTTAACTGATTTAGGGTACACTAAAGTTGATATGGAAAAAATTTCTTCTCTAAAAAAACTTGAGTATGTTGAAAATGGGAGAATTGGGAAAAAATTTTTAGAAAAAAGTAATATTGGCTTTTATGAGAAAAAAGATGCTCCAGATATTTTAATTAACGCAGGAGAGCATATTGAACTTTCTATTTTTTCTAGGACAAAGACTTTAAGTGATCTATTTAAAGAGATTTATAGTCTTGAAGAAAATTTAGAAGATAAAATTAATTTTGCTTTTGATCCAAATTTTGGGTATTTAAGTTCAAGAGTTTTAAATTCCGGGACAGGATTAAAGCCAATTGTACTTTTATATCTTCCGGCGCTAAATTATTTTGGAATAAATGAAATAGCAAGGGGACTTTCAAGACTTGGCTACACTTTGGGTTCATATAGAGATAGTTCAAATAAAGCCTTGGGAAGTATTTACACTTTGTCTTTTGAATCAACTTTTGGCGAAGATGAAAAGTCTTATGTTGATAAATTAAAAATCATCGCGCGAGAAATTGCCGATGTTGAAAGGGAAAATAGAAAAAAACTTTATTTAGACAATATTATTACTCTAGAGGATATGGTAAATAGATCTTTTGGAGTACTTGCAAATGCAAGAGTTTTATCGGAAGAAGAGATGATGCAGTCCATGAGCACAATTAATCTTGGAATTGAACTTTCAATTTTAAAACCAAATCGAGAATTTGATTTTTATGAAGAGATTACTAAGCTTAGAAATGGACATTTGCAAATTGAGAGGGGTGCAATATTAGATCTCAAGTCGCGAGACATTTTAAGAGCTAATAAGGCAAGAGCTCTCATGAAGGAGGTTTTCAAATGAGTATGTTTGGAAAATTTAGTGAAAAATCACAAAAGGCTATTCTTTTTGCACAACAAGAGGCAAGGGAACAAAAACATCCATATATAGGTTCAGAACACATTCTTCTTGGAATAATAAGAGAAGGAACAGACACAGGGGCACACATTTTATCAAAACTTGGCATCGATTATAAAAAGGCTAAGGAAGCCACACTTGATATAGTTAGCAGTGGTCAAGGTCCAGTTGTATCCAGTATTGCGTACACTCCAAGGACTAAGAGAATTTTTGAACTTGCTTTTGAAGTTTCAAGAGAAATGGGAGAAGTTACAGTTTCAACAGAACATCTTCTCCTTGGAATTTTACGCGAGGGTCAAGGTGTTGCCATATTAGTTTTAAAAAGACTTGGCATTGATATTATGAGTCTTGAAAATGACATTTTAAACAATATGGAAGAATATGAAGCTTCTGAAGAAGGAGATGGGGAAATTTCTTCCGAAGCTTTGGAAAAATATACTACAAATTTAAATAAAAAGGCTGAAGAAGGAAAAATTGATCCCGTAATTGGAAGAGAAAGGGAAATAAAAAGAGTTATTCAAGTTTTGTCAAGAAGGACAAAAAATAATCCTGTACTAATTGGAGAACCCGGTGTTGGTAAAACTGCAATTGCAGAAGGACTTGCTGCAAAAATTGTCGCAGGAGATGTGCCGGAAATTATGAAAAATAAAGTAATTTTAACTCTTGATATTTCACAGCTTATTGCAGGTTCAAAATACAGAGGAGACTTTGAAGAGAGATTAAAAAATGTAACTAATGAAGCTGCAAAAAACAAAAACATCATTTTATTTATTGATGAAATGCATATAATAATTGGCGCAGGTTCAGCCGAAGGATCTCTTGATGCATCGAATATTTTAAAACCAATGCTTACTAAGTCAGTTATTCAAGTTATTGGGGCTACAACAATTTCTGAGTATAGAAAGAAAATTGAAAAAGATTCAGCCTTTGAGAGAAGACTTATGCCAATAATGGTTGATGAACCAAGTGTTGAAGATTCTATAAAAATTTTAAGGGGACTCAAAAAAATTTATGAAAAGCATCATCATGTAGTAATTCCAGAGGAAACTATTGAGGCTGCTGTAAAATATTCCGACAGATATTTAAATGATAGATTTTTACCTGATAAGGCTATTGATTTAATAGACGAGGCAAGTTCAAAACTTAAAATTGAATCCTACAAAGTTCCTGAATTTGAAGAAAAATACAAAAAGGAGCTTGAAGAAATTGAAAATAAAAAATCTGAGGCAGTAAAAAATCAAGATTATGAACTTGCTGCAAATCTTCGTGATGAACAAAAAAATGTTGAAGAAAAATACAAAGAAGAAATAAAAAAATTTGAAGAAAAAGAGTCAAAGAAAAAAGTAACTCCAGAACTTATTGCTGAAATAGTTTCTGAATGGTCAAAAGTTCCTGTAACAGATATGACTGAAGAAGAAACTGAAAAGTTAAGAGAACTTGATAGTAAGTTAAAAGAAGATGTAAAAGGTCAAGATGATGCTGTCAAGACTCTTGCAAAGGCAATTAAGAGGTCGAGGATTGGGCTTAAAGATCCTAGTAAGCCAATTGGAAGCTTTATATTTGTTGGACCAACTGGTGTTGGTAAGACTTTCCTTGCAAAAAGCCTTGCCAAAAATTTATTTGGTAAAGAAGAAAATATGATTAGATTTGATATGTCTGAGTACATGGAAAAATTTACTGTATCCAGACTTGTTGGTTCTCCCCCAGGATATGTTGGATATGAAGAAGGTGGCGAACTTACTGAAGCAGTAAGGACACATCCTTATTCAGTAATTCTTTTAGACGAAATTGAAAAGGCACATCCAGATATTTTCAATATTTTACTACAAATTTTAGACGAAGGCAGAGTTACTGATTCAAAGGGAAGGACTGTAAACTTTAAAGATACTGTTATAATTATGACTTCTAATGCAGGGGCAAACTTACTTGCAAAAAATTCAGTTCTTGGTTTTTCAACTTCAGAAAGCAATGAGAAGAAGAGTGAATATGAAAATATGAAGAAAATCATAATGGAATCTTTAAAGCAAAAATTTAGACCTGAATTTTTAAACAGAGTTGACGATGTAGTAATATTTAAAACTCTTGAAAAAACTGAAATTAAAGATATTGTAAAAAATATGCTCAATAAATTAAGCGATAGGCTTTCTGAAATGGGTATTAAAGCAAATTACTCAAATAAACTCATTAATTTCTTAGTTGATGAAGGTTATGATAAAGTGTTTGGTGCAAGACCACTTCAAAGGACTATTACAAAATTAATTGAAGATAAAATTGCCGATGAATTTTTAGATGGAAACATAAAAGAAGGCGATGAAATTTTAGTAGATGTTAAGTACAAAAAAATTCAAATAGAAAAAGTTAAAAGGACTAAACAGAAGAAAAATGAAAAAGAAAATAGTGTATCAGTGCAGTAATTGCGGATATATTTCCCAAGGATTTTTTGGAAAATGTCCAAACTGTAACTCGTGGAACACTTTAGAAGAAAAAGAAGAGGAGCCTAGCAAAAAGGCTCCTTCTAAAAACAACAAAGATGCACTTAAACTTAAATCAGTAGAAGTTTCCTCTGATGAAAGAGTAAAGACTAGCATTGAGGAATTTAATAGAGTAATGGGTGGCGGAATCGTGAGAGATTCTGTGAGCATTTTAACAGCAAAGCCTGGCTCTGGAAAGTCAACCCTCCTTATGCAAGTTGCAAATGACCTTGCAAATAAAGGAATGAGAGTTCTTTACGCATCGGGAGAAGAATCTGAAACGCAAATAAAAATGAGAGCTGAAAGAATTTTGGACAAGCTTTCTGAAAATATTTGGGTTTATTCAGTAAATTCTCTTAATTCAGTTTTGGATCAAGTGGAAAAAATTGATCCACAGTTTATAATTATTGATTCAATTCAAACTTTTACCCTAGACGAATTTCCTCAAAGACCAGGCACTCCAACACAGACCATGGAGTGTGCCTATAAGATGACAGAAATTGCAAAGGACATTAACAAGCCACGAATGATTTTTTTAGTTGGTCAAATGACTAAGCAAGATGAACTTGCAGGGGTTAGAAGTCTTGAACATTTAGTGGACACAGTTTTATTAATTGAGGGTGATTCATCAGAGGATTTGAGATCTTTAATGGCGACAAAAAATAGATATGGTTCCACTGGTGAGATTGGATTTTTTTCAATGACTGAAAAGGGAATGATTTCTATCGACAATCCTTCAGAATACTTTATGACAAGAAGGTCAGAAAATGAACAAGTTGCAGGCTCATCTCTTTCTGTTATAAGAGAGGGAACAAGGCCAATAATTTTGGAGACAGAAGCCTTAGCGTCAAAGACATTTCTTCCTTATCCGTCAAGGATTTCGGAATCTATTAGAAGGGAGCACTTAAATACTTTAGTTTCAATTTTAGAAGAAAGAGCGGGAATAAAATTTTTGGATAAAAATATTGTGGTAAAGTCCGCTGGAGGAATTAAGGTTAAGGAACAGGCATCAAATTTATCTGTAATGGTCTCCATAGTTTCTTCTACTCTCAATAAGCCTGTGGAGGCAAATTCAGTTTTCATTGCCGACGTTGGTCTTACTGGCGAACTAAAAAATGTTCCAAGCTTAGATGTGAGACTTAAAGAAGCAGAACGAATGGGTTTTAAAAAAGCCTATGTTTCAAAATATTCCAATGTAAAGGAAGAAAATTATAAGAATCTTCAAGTTATTAAGATGACAAATATTTTAGAAGTTCTACAAAAAATATTTAGCATATAAATAGACAAAAAAACTCTTTTTACTATTATAGTAAGAAGAGTTTTTTACATTAAGCCTCCTTTGGCTTTCTAAAGTTTGAAATTACAATTGCTATCAATAGGCCAATTAAAGTTGGAACAACCCAACCAAGGCCAAATGTAGCAAGGGGAAATTTTAATAGTAATCCATTGAGTGTTTCATTAAATCCACCAAGAAATTCTTTACCTTGTAGTACATACAAAAGACCAAACACAAATGAAACTATTGATGGAATTTTGAAAACTAAGTCGTCTTTAATTTTGTCATTAAATAGTCCTATTAAAACAATAGTCATTGCACAAGGATAAAGTATTTGAAGAATTGGCGCAGAAATTTTAATTATTTGGCTTACACCAAGCATTGAAATTGCACAAGAAACAACTGAACAAATAATTACTACAATTTCGTAAGAAATTTTGCCTTTGCTTAGTTCGTTGAAGAAATTACCTGCAGATGAAATCAAACCAATTGCAGTTGTAAGACAGGCAAGTGCTGTTATAATCGCCAAGATATATACTCCAACGCCACCAAGAACCCTATTTGTAATATCTACAAGGAGTTGAGTGTTATCCGTATTTATGTCGTAGATTCCAAGGTTTGAAGTTTGTGCACCAAGGTATACTAAACCACCATAGATAAAGGCAAGACATAAAGCTGCAATAATTCCTGAATAAATAGTTGCCTTAATTTCTAGTGTCTGCGAAGAATATTTTCTTGTCTTAACAGCATTTATAACAACTAGTGCAAACATACATCCTGCAATAGCATCCATAGTTTGATAACCGTCAGTAATTCCCCTTTCAAGAACATTGTCGATCATAGCAGTGTTTGCAATTTCTCCAATTGGAGTAAAAGTCCCCTTAATTATTAGAGCTAAGATACATATTATTAGCGAAGGTGTTAAAAATTTACCTACTATATCTACAACCTTGCTTGGTCTTATACTTAAAAGACAAGACACAATAAAGAAAAGCACAGAGAATAAATATCTATTTACAGATTCGCCAAAAATTGGCATAATAGCTATTTCATAAGTAGTAGCTGCAGTTCTAGGAGTTGCTAAGAATGGTCCAATACATAAAATAATTGCTGTTGAGATAATAATTGCAAAAGTTTTATTAACCCTTGAAGCTAGAACATTTAAATTTCCGTCGTATTTAGAAAGAGCGATAATTGCAATTAGACCTAATCCTGCGTCAGCAATAGTAAAGCCTAGAAATCCAATCCACCATTGTGAACCCGATATAAGTCCTAGATAAGGTGGAAAAATTAAATTTCCTGCACCGAAAAACATTGCAAAAAGTGCAAAACCGATTACAAATAAATCTTTAATTCGAATTTCATTATTCATCTTTTAACCTCCAATTAATTATTTTACCATTTTACCATAATTACATGTAATTTGATACACTAAAATATTGAATAACAACAAAAACTCTGGTACTATTTTTATAAAGGAGATTGATATGAATTATACTGAATCAGTAAATTGGATTGAAAATAGAAATATCCCTCTTGGTGAGTTCACAACGGATAATATAAAAACACTTTTAGAGATATTTAACAAGCCACAAGATAAATTAAAAATAATACACATTACGGGAACAAATGGAAAGGGTTCAGTTGCAAGTTTTATTGCAAATTCCTTAAAGGAAAATAATTTTTCTGTGGGAAAATTTACTTCACCCTACATAACAAACATTCGTGAAGAAATTAAAATCAATAATATAGAAATATCTGAAGAAGACTTTGCAAAATTAGCTTCAGAAATTAGAGAAAAAGTAGAAGAACTTGACGAGAAAAAAATTTTTGTAAGTGGATTTGAAATCTTAACATCCCTTGCTTACATTTTTTTTGCGAGGGAAAAAGTAGACTTTGCTGTAATGGAAGTTGGAATGGGAGGAAGAGTTGACGCAACTAATGTAATGGAAAAATCAATTTCAGTTTTTTGCCACATTTCTCTTGACCACGCAAATATTTTGGGCGATACAATAGGAAAAATTGCAAGGGAGAAGGGTGGAATTATAAAAGAAAACTCCCATGTCTTTAGTTATCCTCAAGAGAAGGAGGCTGAAGAAGTTCTTAGTGAAATTAGCAGCTATAAAAACTCTATCTTTGACGAATTTAAGGAAAATGAAGTTGAAATTTTAAAGTCCAATGAGTTTGGAAATAAATTTAACTTTAGAAATTATAAAGATGTTGAAATAAATCTAATAGGAGAGCATCAAATATTAAATGCTTCACTTGCATTAATGGTTTTAGATTTCTTAAAAACTGAGTACAACTTAAATGAAGAAAAAATAAAATTTGGACTAAAAAATGCAAAAAATATTGGCAGGACAGAATGTCTTTCTAAAAATCCACTTGTAGTAATTGACGGATCTCATAATTTAGATTCAATTGAAAGAATTGAAGAAAGCATAAAAAAATTCAAATATAATAAATTAATTTTAGGATTTAGTCTTTTAAAGGATAAGGATCACGATAAAATTTTAAGAAAAATCGAAAATATTGCAGATAAAATCGTCTTAACTGAAATTGACAACGATAGATTTACAGAAATTGATGTTCTTATGAGTGAATTTAAAAAGTTTTCAAGAAAAGAAATTTTTGCAATAAAAAATAGAGAAAAAGCTGTAGAAAAAACTCTAGAACTTGCAGAAAAAGGCGACATGATTTTGTGGTGTGGGTCTTTATATTTAATTAAGGACATTAGAAAAATATTTTTAGAAAAATTAAATTAAAAAATATGAGTACCAAAAAGTTTTCTATTTAAGAAGTTTGTTTTTATAAGTTTTAAAAAATCTAATTATATATGTATTCAATTAAAAAGTGGTTTTAGGAATATTTTTTTAAAAAGATAATTAAAGATTTTGAAGAAATTGTGCCAGATTAAAAAAGTATAACATATGTCTTAAAAGTTAAGAAAATCTTAAAAAATGTGAAGGATTATATTGTCTTTTTTTAAAAAAAATAATATAATTAAAAAAATTAGGTTGAAGTGTTTTTTAGACTCAACTTTAAATTTTATTTAAGGAGGTAAGAATATGACTACATTTCTCATTGGCTTGGCTATTTTAATTATCGGTGGTTTTGCTTATGGCCGATTTGCCGAGAAAGTATTTCAACCGGATGATAGGGAGACGCCGGCGATTAAAAACCAAGATGGTGTCGACTATGTTCCCATGAGCAAAAAAAAGAACGCACTTATTGAATTATTAAACATTGCAGGAACTGGGCCAATTCTGGGTCCAATTCAAGGGATTCTCTTTGGACCTTTGGCTTTTCTTATGATTCCAATTGGATGTGTTTTTGGCGGTGCTTTACACGACTATATGAGCGGTATGATATCTATTCGTTCAGGTGGCGAACAAATGCCAGGACTTATTAAGCGCAATCTTGGAAATAAGGTATACTCGATCTACAATATTTTCGTAATCATTCTCATGGTTCTCGTAGGTGCGGTGTTTATTTATACTCCCGGAGATTTAATAGTAGCTAATGTCTTAAAACAAGAAGCAGTAGCAACAAACCCTGTCGTTTGGGTAGTTTATGCATGTATTTTCGCTTATTATATTGCGGCGACACTTTTCCCAATTGATAAGATAATCGGTAGGGTTTATCCAATTTTTGGCGGCATCTTATTACTTTCAGCTGTTGGTATTTTCTTCGGTTTGTTCTTTAATGGTTATCAACTAAATAACTTAGATTTTAGCAATCTAAACACACATCCAAAGGGAACACCAATTTTACCAGTGTTCTTTGTAACTGTTGCTTGCGGAATCGTTTCAGGATTCCACTCTACACAAGCGACTTTAATAGGTCGTTCTGTAAAGAGTGAAAGTGAAGGTCGTTTCGTATTTTACGACATGATGATCCTTGAAGGCTTTATCGCCATGATATGGGCGGCAGCTGCAATGGGTATTTACAACAAGGGTATTGACGCTGGTCTTATTGGAAAACCTGCCGTTATAGGTCTTGTTGCAAATGATATGCTTGGTACAGTGGGAGGTTTAATTGCCATTATTGGAATTATCGTTCTTCCAATCACTTCAGGAGATACTGCACTTCGTTCTGCACGACTTATGATCGCAGAGCACTTGAACATTCCACAAAAAACTATGAAGAGCAGATTAAGTCTATCCATTGGTATGTTCATATGCGTACTAGCTATCTTAATTTTTGCAAAATTGAGTCCAAATGGATTTAATGTTTTGTGGCAATACTTCGCATGGGCTAACCAAACGATCGCTGTATTTGCATTCGCCATGATTTCCATTTACTTACAACGACATGGTAGGGCATTCCTTGTATCATTAATTCCAGGTATGTTCTATGTCTACATCATTACAGCTTATATTATGGGTGCTAAGATTGGTTTTAACTTGCCTTATATGATAGCAAATATAATAGGTGTTATAATTGCTATACTTTACGCTTTTGTTGTCTATAAAGAAGGTGGCAAACAAAAAGTTTTGGCAAGAGCATAATATTTATAGAACGCGGTTGCACGCGTTCTTTTTTTGGTTTAAAATATTGTACTTATGGGAATTTATTCCTAAACTCAAAATGAAAAAGCAAGTTAATATGTATAAGCGTAAAATAAAAAAACTTTTAGTTTTAAAGATGCAATAATCCTTAATTTAAAGCTAAAATATTTTAAATTAAGAATTATTAGCATATATTATTTTTAAACAAAAAGAAAGACTCATTATTTTGAGCCGCCAAATGTTTGATATAGAATTTATATTTGATATGGGAAAACCTCTACCACTATTGCGGATTTTTGGATTTAGTTTAGAAGTCCAAGAATTTTTTAAACATCAAATTGAAATAAAAACTATTGCATTGCAAGATATGTAACTTATACACAAAAAAAAGGATCTTTTTTTAAGACCCTTAATTATATAGCTCTTTCGACTTTACCAGATCTTAAACATCTAGTGCACACGTTGATTCTTTTTGTTGATCCATTAACTACAGCTTTAACTCTTCTAATGTTAGGAGACCAGCTTCTGTTAGAACGAGAGTGAGAGAAAGAAATTTTATTTCCGAATTTTTTTTCTTTTCCACAAATTTCACATCTTTTAGCCATAACGCACCTCCTTTAGTCATTAAGCAACAAATATTCTATCAAAAATTGCTGCTAAGTGCAAATATTTTTTTCAATATGTTTTTATTTTACACTAAAACATTATTTTTTACCACTAAATTATTATTTTTTACAAAGGAATTTTTTAATTTCTGTTAATCTTTTATAAATTCTCTGTTATAATAAAAAAGATAAGGAGGTGCCCTCATGCCGGCAATTATTAATAGAAAACTTGGAAATATTGTAATAGAAGATAGCGTAATTGCAAACATAGCTGGAATATCAGCAATGGAAAGCTACGGAATTGTTGGAATGGCATCAAAAAATGCCGCAGATGGGATTTTTGAACTTTTGAGATTTGAAAATCTATCAAAGGGAATTGTTGTAAACACTGAAGAAAATGAAATTAGTATTGAACTTCATGTTATTCTAGAATATGGAGTAAAAATTTCTACTGTTGGTGAAAATATTATAGAGAGAGTTAAGTTTAATATTGAAAACTTGACAGGACTTGAAGTTGATAATATCGAAGTCTTGGTAGAAGGAATTAGACTTAAATAGTGGAGGTAAGATTTTGGAAATAAAAAAAATTAATGGCCCTTTATTAAAAGAAATTTTTAAAGGTGCTGTAAATTATCTAATATCCAGAAAGGAAGAGGTCAACGCTCTTAATGTGTTCCCTGTTCCTGACGGAGATACAGGCACAAATATGAGCCTTACATCAAAATCTGCCTTAAAACAAATTGATGGTTTAGAAGGGGATTTTTCAGTAGGAGATGTTTCTGCTGCAGCAGCACGTGGAGCACTTATGGGTGCGAGAGGCAATAGTGGAGTAATTCTTTCTCAACTTCTAAGAGGTTTTTCTGAAGGATTAGAGGGAATCAATGAAGCGGGAATTTCTGATATTGCCCATGCTTTTAAAAAAGCAAGTGAAACAACTTATAAAGCTGTTATGAAGCCAATTGAAGGGACGATTTTAACAGTTGGCAGAGAAACTGCTGATTTTGCCATTAGGCATCATAAAAAAGCTGAAGATCCAATTAAGTTTTTAGAAGATGTAATTGTTGAAGCTAATAAGTCCCTTGATAATACTCCAAATTTGCTTGAAGTTTTAAAGGAAGCTGGGGTAGTTGACGCAGGTGGCAAGGGTTTAGTTGTGTTGCTTGAAGGTGCACTTAAAGTTTTAAAGGGCGAGGACATTGCTGATCAAAGCGAAGACGAAACTTTGAAGAAAAAAGCACAAAAGGAAATCCAATTTACTGAAGCTGACAAATCTCTTAAATATGGATATTGTACAGAATTTATTATAAATACTGATTACGAAGATATAGATTCTTTTAGAGAAAAGATTGCTCCTCTAGGGGACTGTTTATTAGTTGTTGGTGGTAGTGGAACACATATTATTAAGGTTCATGTTCACACCAATGATCCAGGCATTGTTTTGCAACACGCTTGTGAACTTGGCCTTCTTCAAGATATTAAAATTGACAACATGAGGTATCAACACAGAGAAGTTCTTTTTGATGACAGTGAAGTTGCTGAGGCTAAAAAGAAAGAAGAAGAATCTATTGAAGAAAAGGATTATTCTTTCATAACTGTATCCATGGGCAGTGGAATGACTGAAACCTTTAAATCTCTTGGTGTTGATTATGTCGTAGCTGGTGGACAGACTATGAATCCATCGACAGAAGATCTTTTAAAGGGTGTGGATAAAGTTGGCGGAAAAGTCATCTATTTAATTCCAAACAATAGCAATATTATTTTATCAGCAGAGCAAGCTAGGGACATTTCTGACAGAGAAATTATTGTAATTCCTTCAAAATCTGTACCACAAGGAATTGCAGCAATTCTTGCCTTTAACGGAGATGCAGATAAAGAAGAAAACAAAGAAAATATGATGAAAGCCATAGAAAATGTAATTGATGCATCTGTAACTTATGCAGTGAGAGATACAACTATTGGCGGAAAAGAAATTCACAAGGACGACATAATTGGGATTGCATCAAAGGAAATCATCTCCAGTGGAAAAACTGTATTTGATGTTGTAATTGATACTGTGGATAAACTTATGGATGATGAAATTTCTCTATTAACCATTTTTTATGGAGAAGATGTAAAGGAAGAAGATGCTGAAAAAGTTCGTGAAGCCATTGAAGAAAAATATCCAGATGTGGATATAGATGTTATAAAGGGTGATCAACCTATTTATTATTACATCCTTTCATTAGAATAAGAATTAATTTAGATTTGAGCCCGAAGTTTTTCTTTGGGCTTTTGTATTAGGAGAATTATGGTTAAGTTAAGCGATTCTATAAAAAATTTAAAGGGGATTGGACCAAAGAGGGAGAAACTTTTCCACAAGCTTGGAATTTATTCTCTAGAGGATCTTTTATTATATTATCCTAGAAGGTATGAGGATAGTTCAAAGATTGTAAGCATTTCAAATGCAGTAATAGGAGAAAAAAACACCTTCAAGGTTAGAATTATATCAAAACTTCAAAATAGAAGAATAAGAAAGGGTCTTACTCTAACAAGTTTTCTTGCAGAAGATGGAAGTGGAGAGGTAGAGCTTTCTTTTTTCAATGCCTTTTACTTAAATTCTAAAATAAAAATTGGAAGTGAGTATTTAGTATATGGAAAAGCTGACTTTTTTAGGGGAAGAATTAGCATAAGCAGTCCTGAAATTGAAAATATACATAATTTAAAAAAATTGGGGAAAATTTCTCCAATTTACAATTTAACTGAAGGACTAAACAATTTTGCCTTTGAAAATGCAATAAGCCAAATAATAGACTTAAATTTATTTGAAGAAAATTTGCCAGAAGAAATTTTGAAGAAATACACTCTAATAGATAAGAATTACGCCATAAAAAGTATTCACTATCCTAGTAGCAGAAAAAATTACATTCAAGCACGTGAGAGATTAATTTATGAAGAATTATTTTTATTTGAACTTTCTATTTTAAAAAATAAATTTCAAAATGAAAGAAGAGATGCAATAAAATTTGAAATTAAGGATAAAGTTTTTAATTTTATAGAGGATCTTCCCTTTAAATTAACGGAAGGACAACAAAATGTAGTCGATGAAATTTTTGACGACATGAAAAAAGGGAAATCAATAAATAGACTAATTCAAGGAGATGTTGGAAGTGGCAAAACAATTATTGCAATTATAATAATGTATCTTGCCTATTTAAATGGCTATCAATCATCTATTATGGCGCCGACAGAAATTTTGGCAAAGCAACATTTTAAATCTTTTGTGGAGCTTTTAGAGCCTCTTGGAGTAAAAATAGCACTGTTAATAGGTTCAACTTCAAAAAATGCAAAAAGAGATATCCTAGACAATTTGGAGATGGGTTCTATTGATATATTAATAGGAACTCACGCTCTCATAGAAGAAAATGTAGTTTTCAGAAAATTAGGAGTAAATGTTATTGACGAGCAACATCGCTTTGGCGTATTGCAAAGAAATATGCTTCAAAATAAAAATAAGGACGCAGCAACAATTGTAATGTCGGCTACACCAATACCTAGAAGTTTGAGTTTAGTTCTCTACGCAGATTTAGATATTTCTGTCATAAAGACTATGCCCTTAGGCAGAAAACCAATTAAGACTATTGCAATAAATGAAAATATGCTAGATAAATCTCTTAATTTTATTAAATCTCAGCTTTCAAAAAATAGGCAAGCCTATGTAATTTGTTCTTTAATCGAAGAAAATGAAGATTATGAAAATTTGCAAGCAGTTGAAAAAGTTTATGAAGAATTAAAAGACTTTTTTTCTGAATATAGTGTTGGACTTCTCCACGGAAAGATGAAGGCAGATGAAAAAAATAAAATTATGACAGAATTTGCAGAGAACAAAATAAATTTACTCGTCTCTACAACTGTTGTCGAGGTTGGAGTAAATGTGCCTAATGCGACTGTAATTATGATTTACAATGCAGAGCGTTTTGGACTTTCAACACTACACCAACTTCGTGGAAGAGTAGGAAGAGGAGATCATCAATCCTATTGCATACTCTACAATCTTTCTAAAAGTGAAATATCTTGGGAGAGAATGAAAATTATGACAGACTCAAACGATGGATTTTATATTGCAAATAAAGATTTAGAACTTCGCGGCTTTGGAGATATATTGGGAACTAGACAATCAGGTATGCCAAATTTAAGACTTGCAGATCCCTTTAGAGACGAAACAATTTTAAAATATGCAACAGAAGACGTGAAAAATATTTTGGAAGAAGATCCAAATTTAGAGAGCAAAAAATATTTTTACTTAAATAGAGAAATAGTTGATTTTTACTCTGATTTGAACTAATATCTTTTATTATCTCTTGACTTATGGTAAAATAAAACTAATTTGGAGGCTTTATGAGAATAATTTCAGGAAATAGACGAGGACTCAAATTAAAGGCACCAAAGGGCTTTGATACGAGACCAACAGAAGATAGAGTTAAGGAATCGGTTTTCAATATTTTGGGGCAAAATTTTTTTGACGATATTGTCCTAGATTTATTCTGTGGCAGCGGAGCAAATGGAATTGAATTCATTTCAAGGGGCGCAAAAAAAGCCTACTTCATTGACAAATCAAAGGAAGCAATAGATTGTGTAAAATACAATTTAGATAAGGCAAAATTTTTGGATTATGCAGTTGTAATTGAAGATCACTTGAATAAAGCCCTTAGAAGTTTAGATGTAAAGTTTGATTACATTTATATGGATCCACCTTTTGACAGGCGTGATTTATATAAAAAAGCCTTTAAACTAATTAGAGAAAAGGAATTATTAAAACCGAAAGGACAACTAATTGTGGAGTATAATTCTGATATTCCACTTTTAATTGGCGAAGGTTTTGTAGAAATAAAAAATAAAAAATATGGAAATACATCAATTTCCATATGTGGATGGGATATAGATGAAAGCAATATATGCGGGTAGCTTTGACCCAGTAACTAATGGACATTTAGACATTATAAAAAGAGCGAAGGATATTTTTGGAGAGGTAATTGTCGCAGTTCTTGACAACACTTCAAAAAAAGAATTATTTACAGTTGAAGAGAGAAAAGAACTCCTTCACAAGGTACTAAATGGCGTAGAGGGCGTGGAGATAGATTCTTTTGATGGACTTCTAGTTGACTATGCAAAGAAAAAAAATTGTAAAGTAATAGTAAGAGGACTTAGATCAGCTTCTGATTATTTTAATGAATATACACTTGCCATGGCAAATATGCACTATAAAGATGGTGTTGAAACTGTTTTTTTATTGGCATCTAATGAAAATTTATTTGTGAGCTCAACGCTTGCTAAAGAGGTTTCAACCTTTGACGGAGATACAGATTTATTCGTGCCTCCTGTTGTAGGAGAAGCTATGAAGAAAAAATTACTTAGGAGGAAGATATGAATTTAATTGATTTAGTTGAGGAATTGGAAGATCTTGTAGAAACATCATCACAAATACCACTTACTAATAAGGTAATGGTTGATAGAGATGAATTTTTGGAAATTGTAAATGAAGTAAAAATGCAAATTCCTGAAGAAGTTTCCGAAGCACAAAAAATTGCAAAGGACAAAGACGAAATAATCAATGGAGCACATGACGAAGCTGACAAAATAATTGCAGCAGCAAGAGCTCACTCAGAAAAGATTATTGACGAAAATGAACTTGTAAGACAAGCTAATGAGAGAGCATCAGAAATTTTAAAATCTGCAAAAGAAGAATCTACTCAAATAAGAGAAGGCGCAAGAGATTATGCTGATGAACTTCTTGAAAACACACAAGTTAATTTATCGGAAATAATTAAAATGCTTAATGAAAATAGACAAGAGTTAAGAGGATAATTTAATATTTTGCAAGAAAAAGAGAGAAGCTATATTGATGTATTGCTCCTCTTTTTTTACATTGATTTAAAATTTTTATAATGTGGATTTATAATATCTTTTAGCAATCTATTAAAAAATAGCAATATTTTATTTTGTGACTTTTATCACATTATTTTTTTGACTAAAATGATATTATTTCATGAGAAATGAGGGATAAGATGAGTTTATTTTTAGGACGCATTCATTACATTATGTACGAAAAAATTATTTTCCAAGAAGATATTTTGGAAAATTTATTAAAATTATTGGACGAGGATAAAAGTGCTAAGTTAAAAAAAGAATTAGATAGAGATTTTCCAATTGAAAGAGGAGAACTTGAAGATATAATCGACACAAGCAATATTCACGGTTGGCTTGACAATAGGGTTGTAAGAAGTGAAAATAGACTTGCAAGGGCAGTTTCAATTTTACTAAAAGATTTTGACTTGGAAAAAATAAAAAATAAATTTTTTGAAATGGGCAAAAATTATAATGGAGGGAAAACTCCCTTTGAAGCCTTTACTTTTATAACTTCAAAATTTTTAGACGGAATGCCTTGCGACCACGCACTTGCAATTTTAAAAAATGATAAGGATGAACTTGTATTTACAGTAACAAGGGATGTTCACGAAAGCATTTGGAAAAATTATGTTGATCCCCAATATTATTGGATATTTCGCGACAATTTTATTGCAGGGAGTTTAGAATCCTCTAATATAAAATTTGAAAAGATAGATGAAAATTATATACTTAGGAAGTGATTAAATGGATACTTTAAAAGAAACAATTAATTATTTAGAAGATGAGCATAAAGAAATTTTAATTTTTTGTGACAAAATGGAAGAAAAATGCCTTGAAATATTAAAGGGAAATGTGGATGAGGAATTTTTTAAAAATGCAATAATTTTTATAAGGAAGTATGCAGATGGAAGACATCACAAAAAGGAAGAAGATATTTTATTTAAGGCAATGTTAGAAAATCTTGGACCAGTTGCAGAAAAAGTTGTGCGTGGTGGAATGCTTGTAGAGCATCAAATGGCAAGAGGATATGTAATGGAGCTTGAAAATAATTTAAACTTATTTGAAAAATCTAAATCAGAACTTGCAAAACTTCACATACTAACAAATGCCATGGCTTATGTTGAACTTTTGAGAAATCATGCAACTAAGGAAAATAATACAGTCTATCCCTTTGCAGAGAAAAATCTTCCAGAAGATGTGAAGAAAAAAGTTTCAGAGGATATGAAAATAAAAATCCAAGAAGAAAAAAATGATAACATTGAAAAAATAAACTTGATTAAATTATTAGGAATTTAATTGCTTTAGCTTTTTATCAAAAAGATTACAAATTGATTACAAAGTTTAATTTTTAAAGATTTTCACCTGAATATTTGTTATTATAAAAACTCGAGGTGAATAATGAAAAAAATATTTATATTGATGATAATTTTAATTGCAATGCCAATAAGTGCTTTTGCAGCAAAGGAAGTGGCAATGCTCCTTAATGTCAGCGCAGTTAAAGAAAGTGAAGTATATAACTTTGAAATAAAAAATGCAAAAAATAAGGACGCAATTGAAATTGAAGTAAAAAGCGAAGGCAATGACGTAAAATCTAAAATTACAAAAAATGTACTTGTAAAAAACAATAAAAAATATATTTCTCTTACTCAAAAGGAATTGGATTCATTAGTTGGACCATCAACAGGTTACACTTTTAGACTTAGGTTTGCAAAAAATGACGGCAAATCAAATTTTACAGAAGAATTACATCTTGGAAAGGCTCCGATTTTTAGAAATTATGGCAACTGGGCATACAATGATTTGTTAAAAGCAGAAGAATTAAAACTTTTCTCTAAGGAAGTTGCAAAAAACACAAGAGAGAAAATTACTCGCGAAGAATTTGCAGAAATTGCAGTCAAAGCTCATGAAATTAAGTACAAGAGAAGTGCTCAAGGTTCAGTAAAACAGTTTAAAGACACTGACAACAAATATGTTAATATGGCATACGACCTTGGCATAATGAAGGGAAAGAATAGCGAAGAATTTGCTCCAAAGGACCATATTACAAGAGAAGATTATGCTGTTGTAATTTCAAATTTATTTAAGCTAGAAAAGAGCAAAGATTTAAAAATTAAAGATGCTAAAAATATTTCTAATTACGCAAGGGATTATGTCAACAATGCGCTAAATGGCGGCTACTTAAATTTAGATGAGAAGAATAATTTTAATCCAAAAAGAGAAATGACTAGGGAAGAAGTTATTTCTTCAATAGTGCGTCATATTTGATAAAAAATTTACAAAAAAACTTAAATTGTATATAAAACTTTATAATTGTGATATAATACTTCCAAGGTGAGGTAATGAAAAAAGTAATTTTTGACATTAGCCCACTTGGAAGTTTTCAATTTTCTTGTGAGGCTTACATGATTTATTATAGAGAAAAATATGGACAAGATATTTTTTTCTACACTAGAAAAAATGGAAAATATATAAGGATAGAGGACGAGGAAGAGTTAAAACATCTCAATAGCAGAGTAATCACAAATAAGGATCTTGGCTATGAGATAGATTGGATTCCTCATGACTCAGAAGCTAGAGTAAAACCATTTTCAGAAGAGTTGGAAGATGACGAATTACTTATAAAAATAGTGGAAGACCTTGGCGACAACGCAAGTTGGAAAAATTCTAAAATGAAGGTAGTAGAACTTCAAGATGTTAATTAAAGTTAAGAAAGAAAAGAGATTCATTTTGAGTCTCTTA